>DASXUF010000015.1 GCA_036504975.1 Candidatus Binatia bacterium
GCAAGGGCGTTTACATTCGAGCTTTCACCTCCTGGGTCACCCCTTAAGGGGGTGTCGAGTATCACTACGCGGGCAAACAACCAATTCCCGCGACCGGACTTTCACCGGCTAGACAAGCAACCGTATAGGCTGCATACGAAGAGCACGAAGTTCGGAATCATAGATATTCGAATCCTTCGTGGCCTTCGTGTTCTTCGTGGTGAAAGTGTTTCGTCGAATCGTGCGGCCAGCCGCTGGACGACTTCCGGGACTCAACAATTCAGCTACTTCAGTATCTGCTCGGCGAATTTGGCCGATGGAAGCCGGACCTTCATGTACTTGTCTTCGAGATGGTTTCTGACCTTGTGGTATTCTTCCAGCGTCAGAACATCTTTCGCCGCCTGAACCCCGTGCTCCTGGAGCCATCTGGTGTCCACGTCGAGGCGGCGGGTCGTTTGATGCATAACCTTCACGTATAGCTCCTGGCCTTCTTTCGACAGCAGCCAGTTGACGAAGAGCTTCGCCGCGTTCGGATGGGGCGGGCCTTTGACGATACCGATCACGCCCGAGCCGTTGCTCGAGGGCGCTCCTTCTTTGAGCGGTGGAAGCTCCTTGATCGGCAGGTTGGCGGTGATGAAGCCTTCGAGCGTATAAAAGCTGACTCCGAGCGCGACGGCAAGTTTGCCTTTCGCCAGGGCGTCGCCTAGCTGGCGCTGGTCCCTGCTGACAAAAAGATCCTGTTGCACGAGCTTCTTAAGCCAGCCCTCCCCTTTAATGTCCCAAAAAAAAGACCAGACCGATTGGCCTGAGCCCGGAGTCCTCGGATCGAGAAAGCCGATCTTGCCCTTCCACTTGGGATTCAGCAAGTCGTCCAGCGAGCGAATTTCCCCCGGCTTGACCACGTCGGTGTTGTGCCAATAGCCGCCGGTGCCGGCGTCCGCGATGAAAGAGTAGAGGAAGCGGTTCGTCTTGAGATTATCTTCCCAAATGTGTCCTCCCCACCAGTTCTTCGCTTCCCTTACTTCGGGCAGGATCAGATTCGGCATCAGCGGCTCGACGATGCCTTCCTCGGCGAGCGCCTCGAAGGTGCCCGAGCCGCCGATGAAGACGTCGAAATATTTCACTCCCGCTTTGGCCTCGGCGGCGATCCGGCTGGCGTTTTGCGGGCCTCGCGCCACGGAAAGATCCATATCGATGCCGAACTTCGGTTTGAAGACCGCTTCCAATTCCTTTCGGAGTTCCGCTCGCGCGGGAATCCCCGCGACCATCTTTCCCTCTTTTTTGGCTTCCTGCAGCGTCTTTTCCCAGTCCTTCCTCCAGTCGGTCTGCGCGAGCGCCGCGCCGGTCAACGCGAAGAGAAATATCGCCGCGAGAGCCGCCCGAGTGAAACCGCGCGCGATTCGGATCGAAGACAGCATGTCATTCCTCCTTGGTAAGCGGACCTATTTCAGGATTTGCTCGGCAAATTTTCCCGCCGGCTCCCGGACCTTGAGATATTTGTCTTCCAAATGGTTTCGCACTCGATTGTATTCCGCCATAGTCAAGGAATCCTTGGCCGCCTGGCTGCCGTGCTCCAGGAGCCATTTGGTATCGACGTCGAGGCGGCGCGTCGACGCTTTCATCACCTTGCCGTAAAAGTCCTGCCCGTCGCGGCTGAGGAGCCAGTTGAGAAAAAGCCGGGCACCGTTGGGGTGGGGCGGGTTCTTGACGATACCGACGACGCCGAAGCCGTTGCTCGCGGGCAACCCCTCGGCCGGCGTCGGCACCTGCCGGACCGGCAAGCCGGATTTCAAAAAGGGCTCCAGTTGAGAATAGCCGACGCCGATGCCGACGGCGAGTTTGCTCTTCGCGAGAGCGTCGGCAATCTGGCGCAGTTCGCGGCTAACAAATAGATTCTGCTGCACAAGTCTCCTCAGATAGTCCTCTCCTTTTGTCTCCCAGAGAAAAGACCACAACGATTGCCCCGAGCCGGGAACGCGGGGATCGCTGAGTCCGATCTTGCCTTTCCATTTTGCATTCAGCAGGTCGTCGAACGAGCGCAGCTCCTCAGGTTTCGCCAAATCCGTGTTGTACCAGAACCCTCCCGTCCCGACCTCGGCTATGAAGGAATACAGAAAGCGGTTCGTCTTGACGTTGTCCTCCCATATATGGCCGCCCCACCAGTTCTTCGGGTCTTTCACCTCGGGAAGAACCATGTAGGGCTCCAGCGGCTCCAGCATCCCGTCGTGCACGAGCGGAATGGCCGTGCCCGTGCCGACAACCAGGGCATCGAAGTAACTTGCGCCGGCCTTCTGTTCCGACGCGATCCGGCTCGCGTTTCTCGGGCCCGGCGCCGGCGTGAGCTCCAGCTCGATCGCGAACTTGGTCCGGAACACCGTCTCCAATTGCTGCCGCAGTTCCGGGACGGGAGGAATCGCGACGACGATCTTTCCCTCCTTCTTCGCCGCCGCGACGGTTTTTTCAAAGTCGGGGGTTGCGGCGTGAACGGACTGGATGAGTAACAGTGACGCTACCACTACGAGTGACCGAATCATCCTTCCGCCCTCATCCTTCATCCCTGTTTTTTACGTCCAGCCTCGCGTCCACTTTTCCTTTTTCTTTATTTTATCCGCATAGTAGTTCCACTCGGCCGAGTGGGACATCCCGGTTCTGGGTTGGGCGAAGAGCTTGTCCTTGCTGGCGCTGAGCTCGTTGTAGAATTCTTCCGTCGGTCCGGCGAAGCCGAGCAGATGGGCGACGGCTTGAATCTTCGCCGTCCGCTCCATGTAGAGCGCGGCCATGGACGCCTCGTCGATCGTTTTCCCGACCGTGACGATACCGTGCCCCTTGATCAAGACCGCCGAAGCTTTATCTAGCGCGCGCGCCAGGTCCGCGCCCTCGGCTTCGTCGAGAATATAGATGGGCCGGGGATAGATCGGCACGCCGCTTTCGAAGCGATACGATTGCATGTGCACGCACGCCACCGTTTTGTCCGCCAGGCTCAGCGCCACGCACATCGGCGCATGCGAGTGAACGATTGCGTTCACGTCCGGGCGCGCCTTGAAGATCTCCGTGTAGATCGTCGATTCGCGCGGGATCGTGCCCACGCCCGAGAGCTTGTTGAGCGAATAGTCGAAGCGCACGAGCCAGTCCTTCGTTCCCGCTTCTTCGGGCCGGCGGAACATTTGCACGGCGATGCCGTCCTTTTCCGGCAGGCGGACGCCGACGTGCCCCCAGATATCGCCGATCTCCCACTCCAAAATCTCGGCCGCGATCTTAAGCTCTTTCTCGGCGAGCTTGCCGGCGGATTTTCCTTTGGCCGTGCCCCGTTGTCTGCTCTTTTGCATTTTTCCCTCGTGACTACTTTTTCTTGGCCCCGGCCGCCGCGTCGCTCGCGAGCTTTACGGCGTCGTTCTCGCCGTCGATGTCCGCCGACCGGCTGATCATCAGATACTTGGCCTTCGCGTCCCGTCTGTGGGTCGGCGGAATGACGTCCTTCGAAATGTCCTCCCGGAGCGATTCGCGGATGTTCCCTTCGTTCGCCAGGTGCTGCTGCACGGCCGTCTGCCCCTCCCGGGAAAGGAGCCAGTTGACGAGGAGCTTCGCCGCGTTCGGATGCGGCGCGCGGTTGACGAGGCTCACCGTGCCGTTGAACGGCGACACCGCGGCGCCCTCTTGAAAATGACTCGGCGGAAATTCCTTGATCGGCAGGCCCTGGCCCGCCGCCTGCGCGGTCTCGGAGCTCCCCACGAAGATACCTATGGAAAATTTCCCCGTCGCCAGCCAGTCGAGCATCTGGGTAAAATCCCGCGCCAGCGTAATCTCCGTTTCGCCGAAAAGCCGGGCGATAAACTTCGGCCCGAGCGCCGGCGAGAAATAGAAAAAGCGGATGCCGCGGCTCACCGCGCCGCTCACCTTCGGGTCCATCGCGACGATTTTTGCGCGCCATTTGGGCTGGAGAAGATCCCAGTAGGATTTGATCTCTTCCGGCTTCACGAGCCTGGTGTTGTAGGCGAGATCGCCGCTTTGCACCGTCGCCTCGTAGATGAAGATGTACTTGTTCTCCTGGTCGACGTAATGATGCTTGCCTTGCCACCATTTGCTCTCGTCGAGCACTTCCGGGAGAACTAAGGCCGGTCCGATGGGGTCGAGGGCCTGATTTTTGTAGTACATGCGGTAAGGAGTCCCCGGGCCGGTAAGAACCACATCCGCCAGGTATTTTCCCGCCCGCCGCTCGGTAATCAGCTTGGGACCGACGACCGGCGCCCGGCCGCCGACGAAGCTCAGCTTGATCTCCGGATACTTCTTCTGAAACGCGTTTTGTAAGAAGGGCTCGAACGTGTCGCTGCCGTAAACTGAGATCTGCCCTTCTTTCTTTGCCGCCTCCACGGTCTTTTCCCACTCTGCTTTCCAGGTAGGCGAAGGTTCGGCCGAGAAAAGATAAGCTGGCGGCTCAAGCACGATCAACGCGAGCGCAAGGGCTACAACAGGGCCGGTCCTCAAGGAGCGGCGAGGGTTTATTGAGCGGCCGGCCATCTAAGATACAGCCTTTTGCTTGGGTCTGTATCCGGCGGGATTTTCTTTGTCGGCCGTCTCCGTCAGATAGTCGAACTGCTTGCGCCAGTGAACGTCCGCGGACATGAGCTCCGCGAAGCAATCGACGTGGGGGAAGCGGTTCTGCTTCTGCTCGCGGACCATATGCGGCGGTTCTTTTCCTTCTTGCACGGTTTTGACGGCTCCGAGCAAATATTTTCTCAGCGCGATCACCGCCTTGTCGCTGACGCCGAGATGCTCTCTGCTGCGATCATAAATCGGCCCCATGCTTTCGGTCGCCACGCCGTCGTGGTTGAGAAAGTCTTCGATGCCGGTGTAATTCACTTTTTTCTGCATGTCCCGATCTTGCAGATAGTGGTTGCGCGCGTTGCGGATGCGCGTGTAATCCGGATTGATCTGTTTCCGCCGATGCACTTCGTCTTCGGTCACGGGACGGTTTCTGCGAAACCCCATGTCGTAGCGCCAGCAGAGCGTATCGTTAAACGGCGCGTACATATGGATCTCGTAGCCGTCGAGCTCTCCCGGAGGGCGTCCCGCAGGGACGCAGCCGAAAACCGGCATGACAAAACTAGATAGCCTCACGTACTGCTGGCCCGGTCCGGCGTTTCGAGTCGCGACGAGCCGGACACCGAAGTCGGTTTCCTCGGTTTCGTAGACCGGCGACGGGTCCAGCCGCCAAATAGCCCGTTCCGGTCCAGGTGTGAACGTCTGATGCAGCAGTGATAAATGAGACGAATCACATTCGCCTTCGAGCCCCTGGAGATAATTGCATTCGAGAAGGGCCTTGGTGACGTAGGTCTGATTCAAGGGAACCTGAACCCACTCGTAGTCGGGAAACAGCGGCATTTTGTCGCGCGGGCCAAGATAGGCGTAAATAACGCCCGCCGCCTCGCGCGTCGGATAGGCGGTCGTACGGACCTTGGTCTTAAAGTCGCTGTCCGGCGGCTCGGCGGGAGTGTCCAGCACGTTGCCGTCCACGTCGTACTTCCAGCCGTGATAGATGCAGCGGAGCCCGCACTCCTCGTTGCGCCCGTAAAAGAGAGAAGTCCCGCGGTGGGCGCAGTGCTCGTCGAGCAGGCCGATGCGGCCTTTGCTGTCGCGAAACGCGACCAGCTTTTCGCCGAGGAGCCTCACCTGCACCGGGGGGCTGTCGGGCGCGGGGATTTCCTCGGACAAGAGCGCGGGAATCCAGTACCGGCGCATCACCCCGCCCATCGGCGTGCCCGGACCGGTGCGCGTCAGCAGCTCGTTCTGCTCTCTAGGAAGCATCGTGATCTCTCCTTGTGGAAGTCAGTGTGGGTAGCGGATGCAATTTCACGTCTCGAGAGTGGCCGCGGCGAAGATATCTTTATAAGGAAGCTCGGAGCGAATCATGCCTTGCTCATGGTTATCTCTGACGAGGGCGTCGATGGTGCTTTTATTTGCCTGGATGCCGTATTTCCACGGGTCGCCCCATTTTTCAAATTGCTCCTTCAGCCGCTCGCGCAGATACACGACGGAGAATCCTCCCCGCTCGCTCAAGATGTCGTCGTACGCCGTCTTTTTCGCCTGCTCGAAAGCCGCGTAAAATTTCCCGGCAAGATCGGGATGCTCCCGGTCGAGCTTTTTGCTCATCACGATGAGGTGCACGGGCGTGAAGATGCCGGTGTCGCGGTAGAGCTTGGCATCTTCTTTCAAGTAGTCGGGAAAGAGGCGCTTCACCTGGGGGCTCTTCTCCAGAACGTCGAGCAGCTTGCCGTCGGAGATGTCGGTCACCATCGCGTCCACCTCGCCGTCGAGCAGCCGGTCGGCGGCGTTTTTCTGCCCGTCGACGTAATCGATCCTCGTCGCCTGGTCGTAGTTCGGAAAAACTTCCTTGACCTGCGCCACCCATCTCATCTTGGAGACATCGACCCCGTGCCTGTGCTTCAAGAGACCGCGCACCCAAACGCTGATCGCCGTGCGATACTGGCGCGTGCCGATGGATTTGCCTTCTAAGTCCTTGGGCGCGTCTATTCCACGATCGGCGCGGCAAAAAACATAGGGATAGACCGGCTTTCGCTTCGAGAAAACCGGCAGACCGATCAGTTGCCAGCCGGCGTCGATCGCCGGAAGAAAATAGCCCAGATTCAAGTCGCAGAGGCCGAAATCGCCTTCCCGGAGCTGGGGATTGTCGGCAAAGATCATCGACGAGTTCTTCACGGGCTTGAGCTTGACGCCGTCGATCTTCACTCTGCCCTCGAAGAAAGGCATCGTGATGTCATAGCGCATCTCGGGAAACGCGATTTCCAGTTCGGTCGACACGCTTTGTCCTTGCGAGCCCCTCAATAACCTTCCAGGTTCTCCTTGTCAAGTTAACCGTTCGAGCCCCCGCCGCGCGCGCCGATTGACTGCCGGGAAAAATTTTCCCCCGACCGCTCTTGGGTACGTATCTGTGGCCCAACCTTGTCGCGCCCAAACAATTTTGTGCGCTCTTCGATCGGCGATGACGCTTCCGTTCGGCCCGAACGGAAAAAATTTGCTGGAAATTGGCCGCTTTCTTATCATTGGCCCGCTTTGGGACGCCATGGCATGGTCTGTGCACTTCCGGCGAGTCTCATGCAGATTCATGTATCGCCGATTACAAGGAGGGAAAATAACCATGGATGAAATACTGACCGCGACCGAAGCCGCCTCGCTGCTCAAAGTCCACAAACGAACCGTCTACCGGCTCGCCGATCAAGGCGTCATTCCCGGGAACAGAATCGGTCATCGCTGGCGCTTCAACCGGACCAACATTCTGGCGCTGGTTTCCAAAACCGAAGGCGCCGGCTCGATCGATCCCGGCGCCGCGCGCGCCAACGGCCACGCCCTTTCGGACTAGCGCGGGCCGCGGCAACCCGGACATCATCCCGGCATGATGCCTATCGAAGGCGCTCCAGCCGTCGGATCGTCCGCGGACGTTTCGTCGAGCTGGGAAGGGCTCGATCTCCCTAAAAAAGCGACGCTTATTCGCGTGCGCTGGCCTTTCACGATCCTCTGCTCCTGCTTGCTGCTCTATTCCGAAAACGGCTTGCTGAGCCTGGTTGCGCTCTACGGTTTCGTCCTTCTTTATTTGCTCTCCAATTGCGTGCTCTACTTCCTGGACGAGCGGCTATTCGACTCGTTCTATTTTTTTACTCCGCTGGTCGCTTTCGACACGCTGTTTCTTACCGCCTCTCTCGCCGTCAACGGCAAGGCGGGCGCGGACTTCTACGTCGTCTGTTTCGCGACGATTTTCCTCTGCTGCATCTGCCGCGACATGCGCGGCCTGATCGGCGTGGCGGTCTTGTCGCCGCTGCTCTACGGATATTTCCTGTTGCGCTCCGTGAATACGGCAGATCCGACCCTCTACCTCCGGGTCCTCTTCCCATTCGTCATCGCGCTCTTTTACGGCTACTTTGCCCAAGTCGAGCGCCTGCAGGCGAGATTAAAAAGGCAGACCGAGCTGGCCGCTCGCACCGCTCGATTCTCAGCGGAGGCCGAGACGCAAGCGGCCGAAACGGCCCGGTTGCAGGGGGAGCTGCAGCTAACCAGGCACTTGCTGGAAAGATCGAGCCGCGTCAAGGAAGAATTCTTAGGCGTCATGTCGCACGAGCTGCGCACGCCGCTCAACGTGGTCATGGGCTACGCCCGGCTGCTAAACGAGCGCGTCCTGGGCGACATGAATCCGATGCAGGCCGAGGCGGTGGTGAAAATCATGAGCCGCGCGAGAGACCAGCTCACCATGATCGCCGACATCCTGGAGATCGCCAGCATCGAGTCCGGAGATCGCTTGACCTCCGGCTACGAAGTCAGCCTGTCGGCCCTGCTCGACGATCTCAAGACGCATTACGAGGTTCCCGAGCGCAAGGAAGTCGTCATCGTGTGGGATTATCCCGCCGATTTGCCGATTGTAAAAACCGACGCCGAAAAGCTGAAACACGCGCTCCAGAACCTCATCAACAACGCTCTCAAATTCACTCATAGCGGCACTGTGGCGATATCGGTCCGGGCGAGGGAGTCGGGCATTGGGAATCAGGAGTCGGGAATCAACCCCGACTCTCAGTCCCTGATCCCCAATTGCCGCTCCCAAAGTCCTAACTCCAGTTTTATTGAGTTCACCGTATCCGATACCGGCATCGGTATACCCGAAGAGCATCTGCCGCACATTTTTGACAGCTTCCATCAGATAGACAGCTCCGACACTCGGCGCTATGGCGGCGTCGGTATGGGACTTTACGTGGTTAAAAAATTGGCCGAAATCCTCGGCGCCCGCCTGCAAGTGAGGAGCGCGCCCGGGCGCGGTTCAACGTTTACAGTGAGGCTTCCTTATTAAAATTAAAAACCGGCGGATGTTGAGCTGAGTAAAGTCAGTGGGCGGAGGGGATGTTCATTTTGGTTTTCAGCCAGCGCTCCAGCACGCTCCGCTTAAAACGCCACTGATTGCCGATCTTAAAGGCGGGGATTTTTTTCTGAGTGACCAGTCGGTAAATGGTGTACTGATCCACCCTGAGATACTGGGCGACCTCTTTCGTGGTCATGAACTTTTCCTGGCTCATCGAAGCGCCGCCCTCCCCTTCGGGCATGCTAAAATCGACCCCCGTAGAAAATAGCAGCCTTCCTACAATGAACGGAGATAGCTGTCAAGGACGAAAAAAACCGCGTGTGATTTGATTTCAGGTCGACCAAAAAATACCCAATGCTAGGTGCAAGTTTTTCGTGATGCGAGTTCGTGGCGCTCCAACGCCTGTTTCCCGAGCTTTGGCGCTTGTCCCCCCTTCTAAATAGCCCGGCCACGGATTTTTCCGAGCCCGAGTACGTTCAAATGCCGGCCAGGAACCGGCCGGAATTGAGAACGTCTTGGGGGTCAAATTGCCGTTTAATATCGCGCATTAAGCCCAGGCTTGCCGGCGCCGGCCCCCAGACATCGATACCCTGCTTCAGATCGGCGGGGGCGGCGGCGATCACCGCGTGGCCTTTTCGGCTCCCCGCCAGCGCGGCGAGCTTGGCAAACCATTTCATGCCGCCTGCATCGCCTTTCATCGACGCATAGATGGTTCCGGTCGCCGCATGAGCGACGTAGCAACCTTCCTTTTCGGCATCGCCCGAAAGACCGGCCAATATCTCCGGCACCGACCCGGTGGGAACCGTCAGCCGATAAAGAACGCCGGTGTCATCGGCGCCAAAATCTCGAATCTCTTCCCACAGGAGCTGATGCGATTCGGCGCGTAGGGCTTGCCCCATGACCCCGGCGCGGCCCGCTAGGGCTTCCAGATCATGGAGGTGCCGGGCGACGGCTTCCTCGAACCCTTCGACCCATACAGCGACAGCCGGCGTTTGAAAATCGAGACCAGGAGTATCGACGCCGCCGGGGCTCAGGATCGTTACCGCCGCCGGAAGCAGCGGCGAGCGAGAAAGTTTTGCGGCAAATTGCGCGCAGCGATCCAGCGGTCCGGACGCGACGAACGAGGCTGCGGTCTCGGGGAGCGGCGCCATTCGGAAGGTCGCTTCCGTGATAATGCCGAGCGTCCCCAGCGAGCCGATAAAAAGTTTGCCGAGGTCGTAGCCGGCGACGTTTTTCACGACCTTGCCGCCGGTCTTGATCCGCTCGCCGGTCGCCAGGACCATCTTCATGCCGACGACGAGATCGCGCACGCCGCCGTACATCATCCGGCGCGGCCCGTTGACGTTCGCCGCGACGATCCCGCCGACGGTCGCGCGCGCCGGGCGGGGCGGATCGAGAGGTAAAAACTGCCGCCGCTGTCCCAGAATCTCCTGGAACGACGCGAGCCTCATTCCGGCTTGAAAGGTCGCGGTCAAATTCGCGTCGTCGTGCTCGATCAGCTTGTCGAGTCTCTCCAGCCTGATCACGACATCCACCCGGCGCGGAATATTTCCCAGTCTCATCGATGTCCCTCCGCCCCATGGGACGACGGCGGCGCCGGCCTCGGCTGAGATGCGAAGGATCGAGCTCAATTGCTCAGGCTCCGAAGGAAAACAAACGAGGGCGGGAGTTTTGCCGTCCACGCCGTGAGCCGCCAGGGACGCTGGAGCGTCTTCCACGGCGCCGGCGGTGAGCTCGCCGGTCAATTTGGCGCGTAACGCGTCGGCCGAAATCTTCATCGCGAGGAAGAGTTTTTATCCGTCGCGTAAGCGCGCTCGAGTAGATCCATCAGGTGGAACACTTGGACGGGCGGACCGTAGCGCTTGGTCCCATAGCGTAATTGGAGCATGCAGCCGGGGTTCGGCGCGACGACCGCCGCGGCGCCGGTCTCTGCGATCGATGCCATTTTCTCTCTGAGCAACTCCTGGGACATCTCGGGCTGCGTGAGGTTATAAATGCCCGCGCTGCCGCAGCAGCGATCCGAGCCGTTCATCTCAATGACTCTCAGACCGGGAATCGACTTTAGCAGCGCGCGCGGTTGGGCTGTTACCTTTTGACCGTGCGCGAGGTGGCAAGGGTCTTGATAAGCAACGGTCAACTCAACCCGGCCGCGAGGCGCTATCGCCCCGAGCGCGACGAGAAATTCGCCGGCGTCTTTCACGAGCCGGCTGAACTCCTCGGCTTTTTCCGCATAATCCGGATCGTCGCCGAGCAGGTGGCCGTACTCTTTCATCGCCGCGCCGCAGCCGGCGGCGTTGACGACGACGGCGTCCAGTTTCGCGTCGAGAAACGCGTCGATATTCTGCCGCGCCATCTTCTTCGCCGTCGTGGTCTCGCCGTTGTGGACGTTGAGCGCGCCGCAGCAGATCTGACTTTTCGGCAACACAACTTCGCAGCCGTTCCGCCTGAGCACGTTGAGAGTCGCTTCGTTGATATCGGCAAAGAGGACGCTCATCACACAACCGCTCAGCATGCCGACGCGCGCCCGCATCTCGCCGATCGCCGGGAACAGTTCGGCGCGCGGCGTGAAGAACTTACCCGGCACCACCGGCAGCATTGCGTTCATCTCCCGCAACCTTGCCGGCAGAAACTTTTGCACCACGCGATCCAGACGGCTTTGCTGGTAAAGCCTGAGAAGCCGGGCGAGCAGCCTAAGCCGAGCCGGAGAGGGGAGCAGCGATTTGAAGGCGAAGTTTGCCGCGGCGCGTGCCAACGTCGAGCCGGAAGGACCGAGCTCGGCGCGCGCGGCTTCCGCGATGCGGCCGTATTTCACTCCGGAAGGACAGGCCGTCTCGCAGGCCCGGCACATGAGACAGAGATTCAGATGATCGGCGAATCTTTCGTTCAGCTCGATGCGGCCTTCGGCGGCGGCGCGGACCAAGTGAATTCGGCCGCGCGGAGATTCCGACTCGATGTGCAGCGCTCGGTAAGTCGGACACGCGTTGAGACAAAGCCCGCAATGAACGCACTGGTACAACTCGGGGATGTCGAGCGTTACGTTCGGCGTTGAAATGAGACTGTCAGCCGTCGGTGTCACGCAGTCTCATCTTTCTCTTTTTTCCGGTCCGACTCATGCCTCTCGCCGGAAGCCTGCCCTGAGCAAAGCCTGCCCTGAGTCTCATCGAAGGGTCGAAGGGCCTCGTGCCTTTTTAGATCCATAGTCCCGCCGGAATCTTTCCGGGCTTGATGCCGACCTCGCCGCAACTCGCCGGCGACGGGAACAGTTTCGCCGGATTGAAGCGGCCGTCCGGATCGAACGCCTGCCTGACGCGGGTCATCGCCGCCAGATCTTCCGCGTTGAACAGCAGTCCGATGTACGCCTTCTTCTCCAGGCCGATGCCGTGCTCGCCGGTGATGCTGCCGCCGACTTCGATGCAGGCTTTGAGAATCTCAGCGCCCGCCTCGATGACCCGATCCAACTCGCCGGGCTTGCGCAGATCGAAAAGAATATTGGGATGCAAATTCCCGTCGCCGGCGTGGAAGACGTTGGCGATCAAGAGCTCGTAGCGCGCCGCAATGTCCGCTATCCGCGCCATGATCTCCGGCAGCCGCCCCCGCGGCACGACGCCGTCCTGGACGTAATAGTTGGGCGCGAGCAGACCCAGAGCGCCGAACGCGCCTTTGCGCCCCTTCCATAGAAGCTGGCGATCGGCTTCGTCTTTGGCGAGCCGGACATCGCGCGCGCCGTTCTGCTTGCAGATCGATTTGACGAGCGCCATGGCGCGCTCGGCGTGCTCGTCGACGCCCTCAATCTCGACCAGCAGGACCGCCGCGGCGTCCGTCGGATAGCCGCAAGGCGCGCCTTTTTCCACCGCGTTGATCGTGAGCCGATCCATCATTTCGAGCGCAGCGGGAATGATTCCCGCGGCGGTGATATCGACGACGGTCCGCGTCGCGCGCGCCGGTTGGTCGAAAATCGCCAGCAGCGTGCGCACCGCTTCGCGCGTGCGCATGAGACGCACCGCCGCCTTGGTGACGATACCCATGGTCCCTTCGGAGCCGACAAAAACACCGCAGAGATCGTAGCCCGGTGTGTCGGGCACCCTGCCGCCGAGCCAAACGACCTCGCCGTCGTCAAGGACGACCTCGACGCCGAGCACGTGATTCGTGGTGACGCCGTAGGCGAGCGTGTGCGGGCCGCCGGAGTTGTTCGCTATGTTGCCGCCGACCGAGCAGGCCGCCTGGCTGCTCGGATCGGGCGCGTAGAAAAAGCCCTCCTTAGAAATCGCTTTGGTGATGTCCAAATTGATCACGCCGGGCTCGACGATCGCAAGAAGATTTTCAAGGTCGATCTCGAGAATCCGATTGAGACGGGCGAGAGAGAGAACGACCCCTCCCTCGGCGGGCACCGCGCCGCCCGCGAGCCCGGTGCCGGAGCCGCGCGGGACTATCGGAACGCCGGCTTTTCGCGCGGCGCGAACGACCTCGGAAACCTGCTCGACGTTTGCCGGCAGCACGACGATCTCCGGCATGACCTGGAAGATCGAACCGTCCTGCTCGTAGACAACGACATCTTCCTTTTCGATGAGCATGTAACGATCGCCCACGATTCCACGCAACTCCTGGATGAGAGCGTCGCGGCTCATTTTTTAAAATTCTCCCGGTTCAATGCCATCATTGGGTCCCAAGGGCGGCGAGACGCCCCTTGGCGTCGGCCAGTATGGGGATATCCGGATCTGCACCCTTCCAAAAGTGAAGAAAGCGCTCATAAGCTTCGGCGGCGGCACGGAAGTCGTTTTTCTCCTCGTACAGCAAGCCGAGACGGTAGTGAAACTGGATCATGTAGGGCGAGGAGCACCTCTCGGACTCCAGCGCCTTACGATAATATGCGATCGCATTGTCCTTATCCCCCACGAAAGCATAGGTCTCGGCAAGAGCCCCCATGTAGACGCGGTGGTATCTCCTGCGTGCAACAGACATGGCCTTTTCCAGAAAGGCAATAGCCTTCTCAGGATCTCCCCGGGCGCGGTCGAGCATTGCAACTAAAAATAAGTAGTCGGCATTCTCCTCCTGAGGTTTGCTGCTCGACGCGAGCAGCTCGTTGGCGACCTGCTCACCTTCCTCAAACCGTTTCATGCCGGCATAGGTCAGGCCGAGCCCTACCTTCGCGTCGATATTGGAGGGATCGATCGCGAGGGCGCGCTGGTATGCTTGCAGGGCCTGCTCATGGTTACCCCTCGAATGATGCAGATCCCCGAGGTAAATCCAGGTCCAATCGAAGTCCGGAAGGAGCTCGGAAGTTCGTTGTAGCTGAGCGATCGCCGCGCGATACCGACCCGACTTTTCGTAAGTGGCCGCCAGTTGAATGGCAGCCCTTGGGTGGAAGGGATCGAGACGCAAGGCTGTTTGATATTCGGCGATGGCTTCATCGAGTTGATCACGGTGATAGTAAACATCCGCGAGGCTGTCATGGCCATGGGCGTGACTAGGATTCAAAAGGAGGGCTCGTCTCATGGCGCCCTCCTCCTTATCCCAATCCTCCTTCATTTCGTAAACGTAACCAAGGGCAAAATGAGCCTCCGACAGGCGTTGGTCGATACCCAATGCTTTGAGCGCTGCTTCCTCGGCTTTGCCGAGCCAAATGGGGCTCTCGTCCCAGCCTCTAATGATGAGAAGCCCATAGCAGACGGAAAGGCCGGCGTAAGCCAGGGCATAATTCGGGTCCAGCTCCAGGGCTTTAAGATACATCTCGATGGCACCTCGGTGTCCTTCTCTTGTGTACTGATAGAAAAGATGCCTGCCGCGCGAATAGTAATCGTAGGCCTCGATGCTCCGAGTGGGAACGGCCGAGAGCTGGGCCTTCTCCGCCTCTGTGAGGTTGATCCTGAGAGCCTGTGCAATGCTCTCGGAGACCTCGTCTTGGATCGTGAAGAGGTCATCTAAGTTGCGATCATACGCTTCCGACCAGAGGTGAAAGCCGTCCACGGCGTTGATGAGCTGGGCCGTGATGCGGAGGCGAGTGCCGAGCTTGCGCACGCTGCCCTCAAGAACGGACCCGACTCCTAACTCCCGCCCTACATCCCGCGGGTCAATACCCTTTCCTTTGTAGCGGAAAACAGTGCTGCGGGAGGCGACTTTGAACTCCCGGATTTTGGAGAGACGAGTTAGGATCTCCTCGGTCATCCCGTCGCTAAAGTATTCATTCTCCGGGTCGGAACTCATGTTCTGGAACGGGAGGACGGCGACTGCTGCTCTTAAACCGGTTGGGGCTTCCGGACTCCTGGACTCAACCTCCCCCTCGCTGGGCACTAGATCGTAGATTCTGACCGGTTCCTTGATGTTGCGGAGCTGTCTCTCTCCAAGATCTCGGAACGAGAGCCCTTTCTGATTGCGGACCTGTTGGTAGATCTCGCCGGAGACGTAAACTCCTCCAGGAGGGGCGAGAAGCTGGATGCGGCTCGCGACATTGACTCCGCTGCCGAAGAGGCGCTCCTCTTCTTGCAAAAGGTCTCCGAGATGGACGCCGATCCGGAGCAGGAGCGGCTGGCGGCCTCCCTCGCGCTGGTTGCGGGCAGCGAGCTCTTTCTGGATGGCGACCGCGGCGCGGATGGCCTCTACGGCGCTGGCGAAGGCCGCAAAGAGACCGTCGCCGATGTTGTCGACGATTTCTCCCGAATGCTCTTTGATGGTCTTGTCGGCGATCTGCCGATATTCCCCGAGGAGCTGTAGAGCGTCAGCTTCGCTCTCCTCCATGAGCCGGCTATAACCAACCATGTCGCAGAACACTATGGCTGCGAGGCGCCTCTGAGTCTCGGGAGTTTTTTCAGACAATTTTTACGCCGCCGATCTTGCTCGCTCTTCTCTAGGGGCTGCACCACTCCTGGCTTTGGAGCAATGATGCGGATCCTCGCGGCATCGCGAGCATAGCGGATGCTACAGCGCGCAGGAAGCGCCCGTCAAGCAGATTTACAGGGTGTCAAATAAGTGATTGACGCAATTCCGTAAAGTAATATATAAGGTCTCACACGCCAAACCCGTCCCTATAACAAAGGAGGAGGACCATGCCTGATCAAAATCCAATCCAAGGACAAGAGGCGAAGAAAGTTTCGCGCCGGAGTATGCTCAAGGCGGCTGTCGTCGCGGGAGGCGCGGCGGCGCTCGGCTTCCCCATGATCGCCAGGGGGCAAACCGGGCCGATCTCGATGCGCTGGCAGAGCACCTGGCCGCAAAAGGACATCTTCCACGAGTATGCCCTCGACTTCGCCAAGAAGGTCAACGACATGACCGGCGGCGACTTGAAAATCGAAGTCCTGCCCGCCGGCGCGGTGGTGCCCGCCTTCCAGCTTCTCGACGCGGTGTCGAAAGGCACGCTCGACGGCGGGCACGGCGTGCTCGTCTACCACTACGGCAAGAGCAACGCGCTCGCCCTCTGGGGTTCGAGTCCCGCTTACGGAATGGACGCCAACATGCTGCTTGCCTGGCACAAGTACGGCGGCGGCAAGGAGCTGCTCAACAAGCTCTACGCCTCCATCGGCGCCAACGTCGTCTCCTTCCCGTACGGCCCGATGCCGACGCAGCCGCTCGGCTGGTACAAGAAGGTGGTCACGAAACCGGATGACTTCAAAGGCCTCAAGTTCCGCACCGTCGGCATCTCGATCGACCTGTTCCAGGGCATGGGGGCGGCGGTGAACGCGCTCCCCGGCGGCGAGATCGTGCCCGCGATGGACCGCGGCCTGATCGAGGCGGCGGAGTTCAACAACGCCTCTTCCGACCGCATCCTTGGCTTCCCCGATGTCTCCAAGATCTGCATGCTCCAGAGCTACCACCAAAACGCGGAGCAGTTCGAGATCACGTTCAACAAAACCAAGTTCGACGCGCTGCCGGACAAGATAAAGGCGATCATTGCATACGCGGTCGAGGCTGCCTCCCAAGACATGTCGTGGAAGGCGATCGACCGTTACTCGAAGGACTACATCGAGATGCAGACCAAAGATAAAGTCAGGTTCTACAAGACGCCGGACTCGGTCCTGCAGAAGCAGCTCGATATCTTCGACCAGGTCGTGGCGAAGAAATCGACCGACGTCCCCATGTTCAAGGAGATCGCCGAGTCACAGAGAAATTTCGCCGAACGTGCGGTGAAGTGGGACCTGGATACCAACGTCAGCCGCCGCATGGCCTATAACCACTACTTCGCAAAGAAGGCTGCCAAACCCGCTGCCCCGACGGCTAAGCCGGCTGCTCCGGCGGCGAAACCCGAGGCGCCGGCTGCAAAGCCCGAGGCCCCGGCCGCCAAGAAGGGCTAGCCGCCTGTGATCTAATCCCAGCCAGCACGCCAGCCATCAGCCTAAGGCTGATGGCTGGCGTCTTTTATCCGGCAATGAACGCCAAAGGAGTCATCCACACGATCGACGAGATCAGCTACTGGTCGGGCAAGGCCTCCGCATGGCTGATTGTAACGCTGACCTTTGTGGTCTCCGTCGAGGTCTTCAAGCGCTACATCCTGAACGCGCCGACCGCCTGGATCTTCGACTTCAACAATATGCTCTACGGCACGCTCTTCATGATGTGCGGCGCTTATACGCTGGCGCTCGGCGGCCACGTGCGCGCCGACTTCGTCTACATCTACCTGAAACCGCGCGGCCAGGCGGCGCTCGATCTGGCGCTGTACCTCTTGTTCTTCATCCCGGGCATCCTGGGCCTCATCTACGCCGGGTACGGCTACGCCGCCGACTCCTGGCGCATCGCGGAGCACTCGACCATAACCTCCGAGGGGCCGCCCGTTTACCACTTCAAATCAGTCATCCCGATCGCCGGCGCCCTGGTGATGCTCCAGGGACTGGGCGAGATCGTGCGCTGCATCGAGTGCCTACGCACCGGCGCGTGGCCGGCGCGGCTGGAAGACGTCGAAGAGATCGACGTAATCGATACCCAACTCTCGCACAGCGAATACGTCGACGAAGAGTCGCGCCGCGCCGCGATGGAGACGGCGCATGCGATCGACGAGGCCGCGCGCCACCGCAGCGTCATGGAGGAAGGCGTGATCCACGAGAGAGCGATCAAGGAGGACGAGCAGAAAAAGTCATGAGCGATCCGGCACTCGGCTTGACCATGCTTGGGCTCATCGTGATCGCGATCATGATGGGCTTTCCGACCGCCTTCACGCTCATGGGGCTGGGAATGATCTTCGGCTACCTCGCGTTCTGGGTCCCGGGCGGGCACTGGTACGACAACCGCATTTTCGACTTGATCGTGCAGCGGGCATACGGGGTCATGACCAACGACACATTGTTGTCGGTGCCGCTGTTCGTCTTCATGGGCTACATCATGGAGCGGGCTGCGCTGGTGGACCGCATGTTTCATAGCGTGCAGCTTGCATTTCGCCGCGTGCCCGCTTCGCTTGCGGTCACCACGCTTCTGGTTTGCGCCTTCTGGGGCATCGCCTCCGGCATCGTCGGCGCCGTCGTCGTCCTCATGGGCGTCATCGCGATGCGGCCGATGTTGAATGCGGGCTATGACGTCCGGCTCGCTTCCGGCGCGATCACGGCGGGCGGCACGCTCGGCATTCTTATTCCGCCTTCGGTCATGCTGATCGTCTATGCGGCGGTGGCCGGGCAGTCGATCGTGAAGCTTTATGCCGCAGCGATGTTCCCCGGCTTTTTTCTCACGTTCCTGTATCTAATCTATATCCTCGGCTGGGCAATGATCGATCCCAAGATCGCTCCCAAGCTGCCGCCGGACCAGTATCGCATTGCGGCCCCGGAGTGGCTCAAGCGGCTCGAACGCGGCCGGTCGCGTCGCGTATTCGGCGGCTTGCTTGCCGCGTTCGTCCGGCCCGGACTATTGAGAGGCGCGACAACACCGGACGGCCGCCCGGTCGGCTACGGTCTTATTGTCACTAACGTGCTCGCCCTCATGGTGCCCTTAGCGCTCACCGTGGGCACGTTCGCCGCAACCTGGTGGTACGTCGTGATCTATAACGCGCCGGCGGCGCAAAGCGTGGCTCTCTCGGAGCCGAAGGCTACGGGTATCACGACGCCGCCAACGGTGGCGCCCGCTCCAGCCGGCTCGGAGACGCCGCAAGATGCTTCGACGAGCTCAGCACAGGGCCTGGGTTCGGGGGAGGAAAAACCGCAGGAACTCGGCGAGGCGGAAACGATCGTGGCGAAGCCCGAGGGGACGCCGCGAGCAGAAGGCGCGCCGCCTGAAGAGATGACGTCCCTCGGAGAATCGAGGGCTCAATCGGGCGGAAGCAAAGTCCCGGCGCATTTCTACCAGTGGTTTTGGGGACTGGCCGCATTCTCCGCGCTTTTACTCGGGACCTACTATTGGCGCATGGACGGCGAGCAGTTCGAGATCTTGAAGGAGCTCACCGCCTCGGTCGTGCCGCTCGGCGTGCTTACCGTGGTCGTGCTCGCGGTCATCCTGTTCGGCATCTGCACCGCAACCGAGTCGGCGGCGGTCGGAGCTCTCGGCGCGCTCTATCTCGCAGTGATGGCCAAGTACCAGCGTCAGGTCTGGTGGTGGAGTTTAGTCGGAGCGATCATAGGCGTGGGGCTCGGATGGTGGGAGGGCGAGGACTTCGCTTCGCTGATCGTATCGGGTTCCCTGGGCGGAACCTTTTTGGGCACTGTCGTGCCCGGCCTGATAAACCTCAGAACCTCGCCGGAGCTTCGCGTAAACATGAAACAAGCTACGTTTCTCACGGCGAAGACCACCGCCATGGTCTGCTGGCTGTTTATCGGCTCGGCGCTTTTTTCCTCCGTGTTCGCGCTGCACGGCGGCCAGGGTCTGATCGAACGCTGGGTGCTCAGCATGAATCTCTCGCCGCTCGGCTTTCAGTTCGTGGCGCAGTTGATTATTTTCCTGCTTGGCTGGCCGCTCGAATGGACCGAGATCATCGTGATCTTCTGTCCGATCTTCATCCCGTTGCTCGGCCATTTTCAAATCGACCCGATCCTCTTCGGCACGATGGTCGCGGTGAATCTCCAAGCGGCGTTCCTGTCGCCGCCGGTGGCGATGTCGGCGTTCTACTTGAAGGGCGTCGCGCCGAAGCATGTCACGCTCAATCAAATCTTCGCCGGCATGATGCCGTACATGATCATCGTCTGCATCTGCCTCGTCTTCATGTACATCTGGCCGGGGATGACCCTCTGGCTCCCTGAATTCTTATATGGAGGGTAGCGCAGGCCCAACTCACGTCGCCATACTGCGTTCTCGGTCGTCGCCAATCCTCACGTACTTAACTACGTACGCTCCGGTTGGCTCCTCCCTGCGGCCTTGTCTGGCTCGCGATTTGGACCTGCGCGATACCACTGATCAGACATAGAAGAAGCAGAGGCATGGAACTCAAGAATCTACACTCGCTCTCGGCGTCAGAGGCGGCGCGGTTGATACGCGACGGCATCATTACCTCGGAGCAGCTCGTCGCGGCGTGTCTCGCGCACGTGCGCGAAGTGGACGAACAGGTGCAGGCCTGGACGTTTCTCGATCCGGACTACGCGCTCGCGCAAGCGCGCGCGGCGGATGAATTGCGCCTCTCCGGGCAGCCGATCGGGCCGTTGCACGGCGTGCCCGTCGGCGTCAAAGATATTTTCGACACCGCCGACATGCCAACCGAGAACGGCTCGGTGTTGCACGCGGGCCGCACGCCGTCGCGCGACGCCACAGTCGTCTCGCTGCTGCGCGCGGCGGGCGCGGTGATTATGGGCAAGACCGTGACGACGGAGTTCGCTTATTTCGCGCCGGGAAAGACGCGCAACCCGCACAACCCCGAGCACACGCCGGGCGGTTCTTCCAGCGGCTCGGCCGCGGCGGTCGCCACCGAGATGGTTCCGCTCGCGTTCGGCAGCCAGACGAACGGCTCGACGATTCGCCCTGCGGCGTTTTGCGGCGTCGTCGGCTTCAAGCCGACCTACGGAATGATTTCGCGCCACGGCGTGCTCATGCTCTCGCGAACGCTGGATCAGGTCGGCCTTTTCGCGCGGACGATTGAAGACATTGCCCTGCTCGCGGCAGAGATCACCGGCTACGACGAGCGCGATCCCGACACCCGCCCGCGAGCGCGCACGCCGTTCGTCGCAGTCGCGGCGGAAGAGCCGCCGCTGCCGCCGATGTTCGCGTTCGTGAAGACACCCTACTGGGAGCGCGCCGATCAAGAAACGAAGGAAGGATTCGCCGAGCTGACCGAGACTCTCGGCGACCGCGTCGAGGAGATCGAATTGTTTCCGTCGGCAGCCGAGGCGTGGGAGTGGCATCGCATCATCATGGAAGCCGAGATGGCGGTGAATCTGGAGCGGGAATACGAAAAAGGACGGGACCGCTTGTCGGAACCCCTGCGGGCGCTGATCGAGCGCGGCAAAGAAGTCCGCGCGGTTGACTATCAGCGCGCGCTCACCCGGATCGCGCCGATTCACGAAAGTTTCGTCGAGCTTTTCGAGCAGCGTTACGACGCGATCCTCACGCCCGCCGCTCCCGGTCCCGCGCCGAAAGGTCTCGCTTCGACCGGCGATCCTTCGTTCTGCACGCTCTGGACGCTCTGCGGCATGCCGGCTATAAGCCTCCCGCTCTTGGAAGCAGCAAACGGTTTGCCGATCGGAGTCCAGCTCGTCGGCCCGCGAAACGGCGACGCACGACTCTTGCGCACCTCCCGCTGGCTCGCCGCCCGTGTCGCCTCGCCGGACCGATAAGCGTCGCATCCCGCCCTTCGGGGGCTGGGTTCGCGCTTTGACATTCTCTATATTTAGCGCGAGACTTGCTCCGAGGTCCGCGCGCGGACTGCTAGTTTCTTCTCCCATCCGGGCCTCCGGCATTGTCATCGCCGTGGCGGTTCCAGCTTCTTATATTTTCGCCTTTTTAAGTTAATCTTCTTTGGATCGCGGCTCCCAACAGCAGGGAGCGCATCAAAACGCCGGTTGTTATCGGAGCGGCAAAGGAGGTCTTCGATGAAAACAGACCGCTTCAAAATCTCATCTGTCGCGGCTGTTCTTTTCGCCGTTGTCTTTTTGTCTTACGCACCGGCTCTGCCGCAGATGCCGTATTATCAGGGTAAGACCATTACCATCGTTCACGGTCGCGATCCCGGCGGCACCGGCGATCTCAGGGTGAGAGCCATGCTTCCCTTCCTGCAGAAATATATTCCGGGGAATCCGACCATTGTTAACGAGTATATGCCCGGCGGCGGCAGCCGGAAGGCCGCAAATCACGTCTACAGATCAGTCCGCCCTGACGGGCTTATTATCGGAAACCTCGGCCTCGGCATGGTTTCTTTCGCTCTCCTTGGAGAAGCGGGCGTATTATACGATCTCGACAAGTTTTTCTATCTGGGTTCACCCTTCAGCAGCCATCACGCGATCTTCGTAACCCGCAAGGAGGCAGGTCTGAGCAGCCTGGAAAAACTCCGAGCTGCCGCAGGAATCAGGATCGGGGGTCAATCCGTGGGTTTCTCGGGGTACATCGAAGGCCGTCTGTTTGCCTACATTCTGGGTCTAAAAGAGCCGAAGTTCGTTACCGGCTACGGAGGAGCCGAGCTGGACCCGGCGTTGATGCGCGGCGAGATCGACGCGCGAGCGAACAGCGCTGACACTGTTCTCCAGCGGAACCCGCAGTGGCTCGAAAAAGGTCTGGTGGACTTTCACGCGATCATTGAAGTTCCCAAAGGGGATAAGCATCCAAGTTTTCCTCATGTTCCAGAGCTGGAGAGCTTCGCCAAATCGGAAAAAGATCGCAAGCTGATGACGATGCAGCGCGCCTTCAGGGTTACCGGCCAGCCGTTCGTCCTTCCTCCGGGAACGCCCAAGGATCTGGTCGAGATTCTCCAGGAGGCGTTTCGCAAGACCTACAAGGATTCGGAGTTTCACAAAGAATACAAAAAAATTACCGGCGACGATGCCACGCCGCTTATGCCGGAAGCGCATGAGAAGACCGTCAGAGAGATTCCCCGTGATCCTGAAGTCGCCGAGATATACAAAAAGATCATGGGTGCTGACCCGCTTCCGTCCCGCTGAGAGGCGGCGGTATGCGTCCAGCAGCAAAGGGACAGGTACCCGGGGTCTAGCCTAACTTCCACAGTTGCTGCGGTTTGAAAAAAGTTTCCTGCTGAAGAGCGCCGCTTCAGGCGCCGCAAGTCGTTGTAAAATCGAGAGCTGTCTTTCAGTGGCGCGGCAATTTGGAGTAAAACCCGCATGTAGTGCC
>DASXUF010000016.1 GCA_036504975.1 Candidatus Binatia bacterium
TGAACGGAGTGAAGGATCTCTCCGAAATTCTTTGCCCGGAGATTCGGAACGACATCGCTTAAGCCCTCCGCACGAGTTTCAGCTCCTGAATTTCAGGCACTGTATCCTTCAGATGAAAGAACTCGACGGCATTGCCGGCCAGCATGGCATAGCGTTCGTCGTCGGGAACGCCGGCGAAAGTCTCGTCGATCACCTTGCGCGAGTGCGGCCAGTCGCCGGTCGCGTGCGCGAAGTCGCTGCCCCAGAGGAGCGACTTCACGCCGATGTCGTGGCGCAATCTAACTCCGTGCGGATCTTTCATGAAACCCCAGAGATTATATTCCCGGAGATACTCGCTCGGCTTTCTTTGGAGCGGTTCGAGGCCCCATTGCCGGTAAGCCCAGTGGCGGTTGCGCTCGTAGGTGTCGTCGATCTGCGAGAGACAATAAGGGATCCAGCCGATCTGCGTCTCGGCCCAGTAGATGCGCAGTTTGGGAAAGCGGTGGAAGACGCCGGCGAACGCAAGCTGCATCGGCGCCAGCGCGTTGTCGCTGGCAAACCGGATCATCAAACTCACCGGGTCGCGCCCGGGGACCTGCCGCGCCGGTCCTTTGTTGTAACGGAAGACCGGACCTTCCTTGCCGAATCTCGTCGTGCCGCCGTTCGTATGCGCGGTCACCGGCATTTTGAGACTCAGCGCAGCTTCCCAGAAGCGGTCGTCCTCCGGTGTGGGAAAAGTTTTGCCGCTGGGAAATTTGTAGACACAGATGCCTTTCAATCCGACGCCCGCGCAGTACTCCATCTCCGCGACCGCGTCATCGACGCCCGTGTCGGGAATCAAACCCATGGCGATGAGCCGATCCGGAGCGTAGGAACAATATTCTTCCGCGAGCCAGCCGTTGTAGGCGTGGATCATCGCCTTGTACGGCTCGTCGTCGGTGATGCCGCGCCACGAGTTCATGTAGACCGGATGCGTGAAGAGGATCTCCGCGTCCACGCCGTCCATGTCCTGCTCGCCGAGCCGCTGCTCGGGCGATCCCGTGCCCGGACCGTCGTAGCTGATGCCGTGGAGATCGTGCTGATCGTAGGAAACGCCGGTGATCTGGAGCCCCGGCGAGTGCGGACGGCGGTTCTCGACGACGAAGGCGTCGTCGCCGCTCGCCATCTTGATCCGGCGCGGCGCGCGCTCGCTCCAGCGCGCCGGCACGCGATCGGTCCAGCGCTCGGGCGGAATATCGAGATGAGAATCGCCGGAAATCATCTTCACTTCGCGCATCTTTGATCCTCCCACCTCCGATTACCAAGTGTTGGTGATCCATTCCCCTTGGCGTCCTTTGCGCCTTTGCACGAGATTCCTCTTATTCGAATCAGATTTTTCATCGCGCCAATACGCCAAGGCCGCAAAGAATATTGTGCGCTAGGCCGCATCTGAGCGCTTTGCCTCCGCCTCCACCAGCGGCCGGTACTTGGCGCAAAGACCTTTCCAGTATTCCGCGCGCTTGATCGCGCGCTCCACGGAAGCGTCCGAAAAATTCAGAAACGGCGGACGTGCAGGCCCCGGTTTGTAGTAGCCGGCGCGCTCGTGCGCCGTTTTGCCGGCGCCGCCCTCGCTCGCGTCCGGCCGGCCACCGCCTCCGCTGCCCATCAACTCGCCGACCATCTTGAGCGCCTGCTCGTCTTCGCCCCTCGCGATGAGGTTTCTCAGATGGAGCACGGGCCACGGCCCCATCCAGGCGTCGATCGACCAGCATCCGGCCGCGCCCATCTTGGCAAAGGGAAAGAGCTGCGCCTGGTTGACGAAGACGCTGATCTTGCCCTTGATGATCTTTTGTAGCTGCACAAAGGCGCGCGTGTCGCGATGGCTGTCTTTCATGCCGATGATGTTCTTGTTTTCGACAAGCTTATTGAAGGCGGGCACCGGAATCGTGAACTTGTGGTTCTCAGGATTGTGGTAGATCACGATCGCGAGCTCCGGGAAAAGCTCGGCGATGTCGCGATAGAACTGTATCGCGTTCGGAACCGACGACGGCTCGTAGTAAGGCACGCCGAGGAGAACGCCTTCGGCGCCGGCGTCTTTCACGACCTTCATCTTTTGCACAACCTCGCGCGGATTCGGGCTGGTGCAGCCGATCAGAAGCGGCACGCGCTTCTTCACCGCTTCCACCGTCGCGCGGGTCAGCGTGACGAACTCGTCGAACAAAAGGTTGTAGCACTCGCCGAAAGTTCCGGTGGTCGCGATAACGTCGACGCCGTCGCGGATGATGCGGTCCACTTTCGTTCGCAGCTCATCGACATTGATCGTCGCCGTCGCGCGTATGTCGGCGGCGTCCGCCGTCGCGAACGCGGGCATCATCGCCATCACACCATGCATGTCTTTTGGAGTCAGCATAAAGTCTCCTTTCGTTTTCTCCCCCACTGCGAGTCCTCACGGCGCGAGTATTCGGGCCGCGGCCTCCGACACCGGCGGTTGGAATAACCACCCCTCTATTGCGCGGGCTCAGAGAGCGGGTGGCAGCTCTCACTGTCAGCGCCAGATCTTATCTGCTATTCGCTCTCCTCGTGATACAGCCCCAGCGCCTCCAGGATCGGGCGATCGTTGACGCAAAGGAGCAGCGCCCTCTCTTTGGATGAAACGTTTCTGTGCGCGTGCCATTGAAGCGGTGGAATGACGAAGCAGTCCCGCTTGCTCCACGTAAGCTCTTCCGCCCCCACCTGACTCGCGCCTTCTCCTTCGATGACGTGAACCATCGCCATGCCGGTGCGGCGGTGCGAGCGCGTCACCTCGCCGGGACGAAGCACCTGGATCTCGACGCTCATCGTCGGCAGCGTGTGGCCGCCGGTCGCCGGATTTTTAAACTCGAAGATCGCTTCACAGTCCGGCTCGCATCCCTCACAGAGCTGTTCGAGCGCTTCGAGCGTATCGCTCCATCTATACCTGTACGCCGGCAACTGATCGATCAGCGCCGTCGACTGCAAGGCGCCGAAAGCGCGCCGGTGATAATCCGCGGGCTTGGTTGCCGGCTGGACCGCGTTGTCGGGCCACAGCTCGCGTCGGAACGCGCCCAGATAATTGACCAGGTTTCTATCCTGCAGGTCGAGCCAGATCGACGGACCCTCGCTCAAATTCTCCGTGCCGTGCCAGCTCCAGTTCGGCTGGACGAGGAGATCGCCGGGCTCCATCACCATCTGCTCGCCGTCGGAGGTGGTCGTGGCGCCTTTGCCTTCAACGATGAAGCGCATCTGTGCCGGAGTGTGTCGGTGCGACGCCACGCTCTCTCCCGGGTTCATGAGTTGATACGCGAGCGACAGCGCGCTGCCGGAACCTGTGAGACCGATAACCCGCTGGTCGATGTCTTCGGGCAGGCGGACGAGCCTGAGACACTCTTCCAGAATCGGCAACATCTGCGTCCAGCGCCAGATTGTCGCTTTCGCTTCGGCCGGTTTTTCTCCGCCCCTCTGCCAGAGGCCGCGCAAGCCGTAGCGCGCGAATTCCGCGTGCAAGCCTGAGAGATGCTGTTGTGTTTCGCCTGTCGCCATTACCTTATACTCATGCCCTCACCTGCGAGGCCGAGGGACGCGAGGAAGAGGGTCGCAGACGTCCGACTAGAGAGGTTCGACTCATGGCACGACCTATCGGCTGCGGCCCGAAACTCGCGCCGCGAGAGCCTCGCGTTGCTTCCTATTCTCCGAACCAGTATTTCCGCTCCCGCCTCACCTTCTCGCCTTCCACTTCTTCCCGGTAAAGTCCGAGCGG
>DASXUF010000017.1 GCA_036504975.1 Candidatus Binatia bacterium
CCGCAGCGCAAGACTCGCTTCCGGGAGCGGGTTAGGCCTTCCCGGACAGGCTTGCTTACCTGCAAGGTTTCACTGAAAGGTTTCCGAGTTGTTTTCTACATCTCTTCCCCCTTTCCCAAGTTTCCTTGGCGCGATCCCCTATTTATTTCACCAGCTCGACGTAACCCATTCGGTTCGAAAGATTGCCCGACCACCAGATGCGGTTAGGGTTGTTCTGGTCGACTTCGATCCTCCTCGCGTCCGACTCCGCGCTGGCCAGGGGAAACTCCGCCCAGGTTTCGGTTTTAGGATCGAAGCGCGCAATCTTGTCCACGTGCTGCAAGCTCACCCAGATGAGATTGTGCTTTAGGTCTACGTCCGCCAGGTATAGCCCGGCATCATCGCTCGGAGGCGTATAGACGGTCATCTTGGCGGTTTTGTAATCGATCTTCATCAGCTTGCCGGCGCCATGAAGGCCGACCCAGAGGTTTCCTTCGGCGTCCGCCCCCATCTTCCGCGGGACGGAGTCTCCGACCGGGATGTCGAACTCGTCGATCTTGCCCGTGACCGGGTCGATTCGGCCCATCTTGTTCATGGTGTTCTCGGCAAACCAGATCATGCCGTCGCCCGCTATCGCCATCCCATACGGATTGGCGGTCCGTCCCGCCTTGACCCCGGCTGGAACATCGAAGAAGGTGAACTGCTTGCTCTTCGGGTCCAGGCGAATGACCTGGTTGGCGGCGATGGAATTCAACCACACGGTTCCGTTCGTGTGGACGCGCATGGTATTTCCGCTGGCGTTGCCGGTTTTGGTTTTCGGCAGCTCATAGACGCTGAATTCCTTGGCCCTCGTGTCATAGCTCAACCATCGGCGGTTGGGTCCGCCGTCCATCACCCAGAGTTTATTGTTCGGACCGCTTCTGATGCCGTTCAGACGAACCAGTTTCGACGGCGCAGGAGGCGGAGCGATGTCTCTATAGACCAGCGTCTTGAGATCCAGGCGGCCCAGGTGGCCGCCCCTGCGTTGGCTGACCCAGCCGTTTCCCTCGGAGTCCACCGCCACTTCGTGCGGCTCCGCGTCGCGAATAGGCAGCTCATATTCCACGGCCACATACTTCGTGGCCTCGCCCTGGAGCAAGGTCCTGGGCAAGCGGCTGTTGGCGTCGGGCTTCGGCCTTCCCGCTCTCTCTCTGGCGCCGAAATTCATCGCCACGTAGTCCAGCACGACTTTAGCTTCTTGATCGGTCAAATCTTTGGCGAAGGTTGAGCCCTGCGCGTAGAGTCGCATGTTCCCGATAATCTCTTCCCAGCGGCCCCGGTCGGCTCGGGCTCTCACGACTCGTTGGGCGTCGTGACATCCGGTCGCGCATTTCGTCTCGACGATCTGCTTGCCCGCTCCCTCCGGCAGAGTCGGACCACCGCCCATCGCCACCTCCGCCTCGCCGCCCCGCTCCCCCGGGCGCCTGCCCGGCCACGCTCCAGGCAACTGCGGCGCCCGCATCGCCGTAAGCGACACGTCCACGGTCGCCGGCCGGCCCGCTGCCACCTCCACCGGCGCGGACGCCTCGCTCTGATAGTCGCCGCCGATCGCCTGAACTACATACTTTCCGAGAGGCAGAAGTTTTGCCGAGTACCGGCCTTGCCCCTGGGTAACGATCATAAACAAGAGACGCCGCTCCGCGTTTTTCATTTTCACAAACGCCCCCGAGACCGGCGCCCCTGACGAATTCTTGACCACACCCTCCAGCGTGCCTGATCTATCTTGCGCCTGAGTAAAGCGGGGATAGAGAACCGCGAGTGAAAAGATCGCAACAACTATCTGCGGCGCAATTCGTTTGAACATCGCCTTTCCTCTCGCCCTTAAGGGCATACGTTTTAAAAACTCCGTCCGACAAAGTTATGGCTAATTTCATCTCTGCAGGCCGCCGGCCTGGGCGACGATTTCGTCGACGCTCTTGTCCAGGTCGAGCGGCCGGTTGCCGCGTGCTTCGCTCCGCGACCAGAACGTAGATCTCGATGCGGTTCGCTAAGGGAACGGGATTAGAGCGCGGCTTCCCCAGCAATTTACAGGTTCACGCCTATCCGCTCGCGAAATCTGACTTTTCGGTCCTCGTCCAGTATCTCTTGGCTAATGATCTGCAGGAGTTCAGGGACTCGAGCCTTGGGAAATTTTTCCATGGATTCACCGAAGGATGCTACGTGATCGCGAATGACCATGGACGCTATGGGCCCGAGGACCTCGGTAAGTTCGCGGGTTATGTCGTCAAAAAAGACCGCCGGCACATTCTCTTGAGCCGGATCAGCAAACTGGGCGGCGGCTGATTTCTCTTCCCCTCCGTTCGATTGCCCGCTTTGGGAAACCCCGCCGGCGCCCGGCGTCTCAGCGGCAGCCAAAGCTTCTGCCTGTCTGAAAAAGGAAGACATCTCCTTGATGCCGTGTGTGAGGGACCTCAACTGCGACTGGAGATCGTTTATTTGCGCGTGGCGGCCCGCCAGAATCTTCTCGTTGGCTCTTAGTTGGCTTTCGAGGTCTTTGATTTTGGCATTGAGGTTTTGTTCCTGCACTTGGATGGTCGATTCCTTTTCACGAACGGTCTTCTCCGTATCCCTGAGCTTGGTCTCCAGCAGAGTGATCTTCTCGGTAAGACTTTTTTCCATGCTGTGGCTGGCGGAGTCTTTTCTACCGACGATTTCCTCCGTCTCTTTGACCTTGACCTCCAGCACGGCGAGATTCGCCCTGAGACTCTCGATGAGCTGCTCGGAACGCTGGGTTTCATCCGCGGCCAAGGATTCGCCCTGCTTGACCGCATCTTTTAATTTGCCGAGCCTATCCACGACCAGCTTCTCGAGCTTCTCCAGATCATCGCTCAATCCCGAAGCCGTACCCGCTTTGACCCCGGCCATGGCCAGGGTGGCTTTGCTGCGCTGAATAGTCTTTTGCATTAATTCCTCAAGGGATTCATACATTTTGTTCATGTGTTCTCCCCCTCCGTTCTATATTATTTGCGGGTGTTCTATATACTAAAGCCGCTCTTTATCTGCAAGCCCCCGCCGGCCTTGTAAACGACCTGGGGATGCCCCGAGAACGCTCGAAAATGGACCAAGAATCTTGCTCAGGGAGAAAAAAAGGGCTCAGCGCTCGAGCCCACTGGCCTGGGCGATGATCTCGTCCACGCTTTTGTCCAGGTCGAGCGGCCGGTTGCCGCGCGCTTCGTTCCGCTCCGGCACCAGAGCGTAGATCTCGATGCGGTTCCCTTCGGGATCGAGGAAATAACACGACACGGTGTTGCCCATCTCCTCGTACGCGTGGCTCACGCAGTGATGGATCGGGACGCCTTTGGACTTGAACTGTTCGTAGAAGTCCTTCACGTCGGCCGGCGTATCCACGCGCCAGGCGATGTGCGCGAGGATCTTGGCGTCGCCTTCTCGTCCTTTCGCGAGAGCGAGCTGGTGATCGTCAATGTCGGGATCGGGCGTCAGAAAAACCATTCGCCCCGGGTGCTCGTGGTATTGAACGAGCCCAAGAACGTCGCGGTAGAACGCGGCCATCTTGTCCAGATCTTTCACGTAAAGCACCACATGGCTCAGCCCTTTGATCTTCGGCATAGGCTATACTCCTTCCCGCTATCTGGCGGCAATTTATCCGCCGGCGTTGTCCCGTGTCAACCTAAGACTCCCGAAACGGCCCTTGACGCGATCGTCGATTTCCTGCATTTTCTGACCGTCCTTCGGCGGCGCCGCTCCCGTCGCATCTTTGATGCCGCGTCATCGCCCGGACGGCGTATTCAAGCCGGCTCTTTCTATATTTTTAGCGGGAGGAAAAAATGGCGGAAACACCTACGGCAAAACAGAGCAAGAGAGAATCGATCGACACCTATAAGATCTGGCAGGAGAAGCAGCAGATCCCCTGCGTGACGGATTTCTACATCGAAGATCTCAAGGCCGTCGAGGTGGCGCCCTGGGAGCTGCTCTTGCCAGGGCCGGCGCGCGCTGCGCCATGGGTGAATCGCATCCGCGGTGCAGCGCAGGATAGCTTCGCGGAGGTGCCATGAAGACGACGACGCTCATTGTCTTTGCCCTGCTACTTTTTTATTTCTTTTTCACCCGGACGGGAGAATCCGCCGCGGCGGAAAAAATCTCAGGCCAAGCAGACTGGGAAAGAACCGTCCAAGCGGCCAAGAAGGAAGGACAGATCTTCATCTACGCGGCTCTCGGACCCTACCATCCGCGGATCTTCGAGGAGTTTCAGAAGGATTATCCCGAAATCAAGGCCATGATCGTTCACGGCAACAGCAGCCGGATCTCGCCCCGGCTGCTCGCCGAGCGCAGGGCCGACAAATATCTCGCGGACGTTTATCTCGGCGGCCCCACTTCCCTCTACGGTTTTTACAAAAACAATCTCTTCGATCCGCTGGCGCCGCTCCTGGTCCTTCCCGAAGTGTTGGACCCCGCGCTGTGGTGGGAAGGCAAGCACTGGTACGTCGAGCCCGAGCGCAAGTACATCTTGATCAACGAAGGGAGCGTCTCAGGTTTCTCCATCACGTACAACGTCCGGCTCGCCAAGCCGGGCGAGTTCAAGTCCTATTGGGACATCTTCCAGCCTAAATGGAAAGGAAAAATCGTCAGCCTCGACGCGCGCGATCCCGGCTTCGGCGCGAGCGAGCTGCGCTTCGTCTATTATCATCCGGAGCTGGGGCCGGAATTCATCCGGCGGCTCTTCGGCGAGATGGACGTCGTCTTCAGCCGCGAGCACCAGCAGGCGATCGACTGGGTGGGCGTCGGGAAAATGGCGCTCTGCGTCTTTTGCCGTGACGGCTTTTCAACCATCGCCAAGGCGCAGGGGCTACCCGTAGACGTCATCAACCCCAACGACTTGAAGGAGATGCCGCGCCTTAGAGGCAGCGCGGGCGCGATCACGCTGGTCAACAAGGCGCCGCATCCCAACGCGGCCAAGCTCTTTATCAACTGGTATCTCTCGCGCCGCGGGCAGATCGTTTATCAGGAAAGCCACGGCGACCGCGATTCGCTCCGGATCGATATCCCCAAGGACAAAGTTCCCGCGGACGTGCGGCGCGTGGCCGGGAAAAAATACTTTTTTGTCGACGGCCCCGAATTCATCGACGTGAAGCCCGCGGTGAAAATCATCGACGAGGCCCTGGCCGCGAAAGCCCGGAGCAAATGAGGCTTTATGATCTCCCCATCTCTCCGCTCCGATCTCGCGCCGACGGGCAAGATGCGCGTTGGAATCAACTATGCCAACCCGGTGCTCGCGACGAGAGATCCGGCCGGCGGCGAGCTCCGCGGCGTGGCCGTCGATCTGGCGCGCGAGATCGGGCGGCGCGTCAATTTGCCGGTCGAGCTGGTCGGTTACGACGCGGCGGGAAAGATGGTCGAGCGGCTGAAAAGCGGCGAATGGGACATCGCGTTCCTCGCGATCGATCCGGGCCGTGAGACCGAAATCGCTTTCACCGCTCCCTACATCGAGATCGAAGGTACCTATCTGGTCCCGTCCGGGTCTTCGCTTAACGCGATCGCGGACGTCGACCGCAAGGGAGTGCGTATCGCACTAGCGGCCGGAGCCGCTTACGATCTCTTTTTGAGCCGCAACATTCAGCACGCCGAATTAGTGCGCGCGCCGAATCCTACTGCGGCGTTCGAGCTGCTCGTCGCAGGTAAGGCGGCGGCGCTGGCGGGCGTGAAGCAGACGCTCGTTGCGAACGCAGCGAAGCTTGCCGGCTCGCGCGTGCTCGACGGCCGCTTCCTGGCGATCGGTCAAGCGATCGGAATTCCCAAGGGCCGCGACGCCGGCGCAAAGTATCTCAGGGAATTTATCGAAGACGCAAAAGCCTCCGGGCTGGTCGCCCGGGCGATCGAAAAGCACGGCATTCGCGGCGTCTCGATCCCGCCCAAGGCGCCTTGATTTTTTCTGGGCATCATTCCGAGCAGAGCGATGGACAACAGATAGCGGCGGATATCGCCGCCGCTCGTTGCCGAAGTACCCCCTTTGGCAGCCGGCTCACCCCATATATAGGCCGAGCAATAGGCTTTGCGGCCAATAGAGGCCGAGCAGCCAGCCCATGAACAGCGCCACGCCTACCAGAGCGCCCGTGTAGATCAGAGCATGGAACCAGCGCATTCTGACCGCTGCATAAAGGAAGAAGAAAGTGAAAACGGCGGTCGCGATGCCGAACCCCAGTAACCAGATCATCAGAAACAACAAGAGGAGCGAAGAAAAATAGCCCAGGGCCCTCCTGATTTTCGCCCGCGTCTCGAGCCCCGGCGTCGCGCCGGGGGCGCGCAGCTCAAAAAAGAGCTGTGCGGCGGCCATGAAAATGGCCGGAACCGCAGCCGCTACGGGAAAGATGGCGCCCAAGTAGGGAAAGGAGCGCGCCTCATAAAGCGCCGCCCCGGAAACAACGAGAACGGCGAGCGTGAATAGCACCGACGGGGCCTTTCCTAAAAGAACCCCTTCTTCAGCCGGCTCCTCGACCGGGCGCTGTTTTCCCCTGCGTTTTTCGAACATCATCCAGAATATTGAGGCTAGAAGCAACAAGCCCAGCGCGATCACTCCGGGGCGCAACAGCCATGCCAGGTCGTAAAGGCTGATCGATAGCCACAGATACTGTTCGGTCGGCTTGGCCAAAACAAAGCCGACGAGAAAAGGGGCGCGCGGCCAACCCAGTTGTTTCATGAGCCAACCCAGCAGTCCCAACGCCAGCAACGCAAAAAGATCGCCGAAGTCCTGAGAGCTCTGAAAAGCGCCAAGAAAAATGGTGACCACGATGGCCGGAGCCAACTGAGCGAAGGGAACCCAGGTAAGCCGCGCCAGGGCGGGACTTAGAAAAAGGCAGAGCCCGGCGCCGATAGCGTTGGCGAAGGCAAAACTCCAGATGATTGTAAAAATCAGATCGAGGTTCTCCTGAACCATGCGCGGGCCGGGCTGGATACCGTAGAAATACAGCGCGCCCAGGAGGATCGCGGCGGGCGCCCCTCCGGGAACGCTGAACAGCAAGGTCGGGATGAGATCGCCGGCCTCGACGGAATTGTTCGCGCTCTCCGGAGCGATCACGCCGCGAATGTCTCCCTTGCCGAAGCGCTCTTTGTCCCGGCTCATAGCTACCACGTGCCCATAGGCCATCCACGATCCCGCCGTCGCGCCGATGCCGGGAAGGATTCCGGCCCAAACGCCGATCAGGGAGCCGCGCACTACGATTCCCCAATGGCGCACGACGTCTCTAATTCCCTGGAGCCATCCTTCGCCCAAGTCGACCCGCTCGGCGATCTGGCCGCCTTTGGCCAAGAGATCGACGATCTCCGTGATGCCAAAGATTCCCAGTGCCACTCCGACCAGGGGGATCCCGTCCGCCAGGTAGAGTTGGTCGAAGGTATAGCGATAGACCGCCTCCGATGGCGCGGAGCCGACGCTTCCGAGCAAGAGTCCCAGGCAGGCCGCCAGACCGCCTTTGAGCGGCGCGCCGCCGGTCAGAAATCCCGCAAAGGAAAGGCCCAGGACACAGAGCATCAACAACTCGGGCGAGCCAAAGAGTAGAACCAGAGGCCGCGCGATGGGGAGCGAGAGAGTCAAAAAGAGGGTGCCGATCAGGCCGCCGATCAACGAGGACAAGAAAGCGGCGCTCAAGGCCCTGGCCGCCTGGCCCTGCTTTGCCAGAGGATGGCCATCCAGAATTGTCGCGGCCGCCGCTGCGGAACCGGGAGTTCCAATCAACACTGAAGTGATCGTATCCGACGTATGGACCACCGCCAGCGATCCGATCAGAAGGACCATCGCCGTGTGGACATCAAGGGTGTAAATGAAAGGGAGCAGGATGGCTACGCAGGCGATGCCGCCCAGCCCCGGCAGGATGCCTATGATCGTGCCGGCCAAGACGCCCGCCAGGAGCATAGCCAGATGAGAAACACTGGCGAATCGCTCCAGGGCGATTAAGGCGGCCTCCCACATGTCTGAGCAATTAGCAGGAGCGAAATGGGGCGTTGGAGTATAGGAGTATTGGAGCGTTGCGCTTTGAATGCATCACTCCATTACTCCACGACTCCAGTACTCCAATCTTTGCTAGTCGAATTTGACGTGGTACTTCTTTCCCGCCCACTGCTTGACGAAACTCTGGGTGTCCGAGTCGATCTGGAATGCCTGTTGGATGGTTTTCTCGAGCCGATCGCCGCGCAAGAGCGGATAGCCGCCTAGAATCTTGTCGGTTTTGGCGAGAAACTCCTTGTCCTTCTCAAGACGGTCCGCAGCCGCATAAAAGACCTTCAGCACCTCCGCGGGGGCGTCCGCTTTCACCCAGAGAATCTTCTGCACCGCAAACGCGGACGGCATAAAGACCTGGTAAGTGTCCCAGAATTTGCCGGAAGGCTTTTTTCCCTTGAGCTTCTCGTAGACTTCGGGAACCGTCGGGAGATCAGGCACAGCCGGGTCCCTGACGATGTTTCCGTTCTCGTCGAGCTGGCCGAAGGTCATTAGCGGGATGGCCTTCCCTTCCTTGATCAGAGGAACCACCTGTGCGTTATAGGCGGGCGTCGTCTGGTAGTCGATGTTGGTTTCCCCGCGCTCGAACGCGATCCGCGCCTCTCCCCTGCCTTTGAAACCAAGCACCCCTTTTGCGTCCAGCTCTAACAGCTCAAAAGTGATTAGAGGGATCATATCGAGCCCAATAGCGCTGATCCCGCCGTAAATCAGATTCTTGGCCCTGGCGAGATCCTCCACCCGTTTGACACCCGCGGCCGGAGAAGCATACATAACGCCTCCCACGGGGTTCACGAGCAGAGGCTTCCACTGGCGAAAGTCGTACTTGGCGGCCTTGTCTCCCAGCAGAACCGGAAAGTAATTGGTCGCCGAGCTGACGAGCAACATCAGGCCGTCCGCCTTGGCCTTCTGGGCGAACTCCATCATGCCCGGGATGCTCCTGCCGCCGGCGACGTTGCGGTAGTTGAGCTTGGGGTTGCCCGGGATCTGTTTCTCAAGATAGGGTCCTATGGTGCGGATCCAGATATCGGACCCGCCTGCGACGGGAAAAGGAATAATGATTTCGATCGTCTTCCCCTCGTAGTAGGGAGCCGCTCCCAGCGCCTGGGTCGTTGGTGCCAGCGCTAATCCCAAAACAGCGAGCCATCGCCAGATCGATCGTTCAACTTTAAAACGGATTTTTTTCACGTCAGGCCCTCCCAAGTGATTTTCCCTCCCATACTGCCTTGTCTCTTGTCCTGTCAAGAGCAGGCGATTTCACTCGAACTTGAAGCAAGGGTGCTTTACCTATTATTATCAGCTCGCCTGGAGATCATTGCGGATGGAGAGAGATTTGAAAACCCTCGCGCAAATTTTTGCCGACTACGTTTTTTCTCTGAGGTACGATTCCATACCACGTGAGGTCATGACCGCGGCACGCCGGCATCTGGCCGATACGATGGCTTGCGCCATTGGGGCGTATGATACCCGAGCCGCTCATGCGGTGCGGAGTTATGCCGTCGAAGCGGGCGGTCGTGCGGAAGCGACGCTCATAGGGACGGATCGAAAAGTCCCGGCCGGGCCGGCCGCGCTGGTCAATGGCACCATGGTTCGATATCTGGACGCCAACGACATTTACGTTTTCAGCCGCGGCGGCCCCTCCGGCCACTTTAGCGATGGCACGCCGGCGCTGTTGGCTCTCGCCGAGAAGTATGAGCGCAGCGGAGAGGATCTGCTTGCCTGCCTGGTAGCGTCCTATGAGCTTCAAGGCGCGTTGGCGGAATCTTTCAACTTCTGGGACTGCGGCCTCCATGCGGAGACGAACGTAGCCTGGGTAGTTCCCATCGTCGCCGCTCGTCTCATTGGGGCAACGCCGGTGGAAGCCGCGCACGCCTGCGGTCTCTCTGTCGCGACGGGCACGGTCCTGAACACCTGGCTGAGGCCGGGGCACAAAGTCCCGATGATCAAGGGTGTCGCGGTGGGACTGGTCCTGCAGCGTACACTGGAGGCGGCAGAGTTGGCCGCGCTCGGCGTGACAGCCACTGAGGATGCTTTGGAGACGGTTTTCTCCTCTTTGAGTCGTCTCTCATCTGCAACGCCTGAAAAGATCGAAACGACTTGTGTAGAGAAACTCGGCCGCCGCTGGACGACCGCTCGAAACATGATTAAAGCCTATCCAGCGCAGCTTTACACGCAGGCGGCAATCGAGGCCGTGCTTCGCCTCTATCGCGAAGGCATTCGCGCCGATCAAATCCTCAAGCTCACTCTCTATGGTCACCGAAACGTGTGCAGCGGGGTGCAGGGTTCGCCGGAAGCGTTCGCGCCTACAAGCCGGGAGGCTGCGGATCACAGCACCCCTTACGTTGCGGCGATGGCGCTCTTGCGCGGCAGGCTGACTCTTCGCGAGTATGAAGACGCGCCCTGGGAAACAGCCGAGGTCAAGGCTGTCATTTCTAAGATCGCGCTGATTCGCGACCCCGAAAGGGACCGGGCGCTCGACACGGAGGGAATTCTCGGGGTGCGACTCGTGGCGGAACTCATCGATGGCCGGACTGAAGAGATCATAATCCATCAGCCTAGAGGCCATCCCGATGCGCCTTTGAGCGAAGCCGAGCTGGTAGAAAAGATGGCATTGCTGATGGAGGAATTGACTCCGCCGGAGACTCCCCGCCGGTTGCTGGAGCTTTGCAGCCGGCTCTCGTCGCCTAAGGATGTCAACGAGCTTGTCGAGGTTTGTCGGGTGACGAAGGGTTGAGTTGCGCCGACGTGCGAGCTGCGCCTCGGAATCAATTACGGGACCCCTGGTAATTGCGACAAGAGATTCGCGGCCGCCAGATTCATTGTAACCCGGCGAGCTTGCGCCGGCCGATGGCGGCTTCGGCTCGCGGGCTGATGGCGCGTTCGACCGCGACGTTCAGCAACGCCGGCCGTCCCGCGGCAAAGGCGCGCTGCAACGCGGGTCCCAGATCTTCCGCGCGCTCGACAAACTCGCCGTAACCACCCAGGCCGTGCACGACCTGATCGTAGCGCGACTGTCGCAATTCGGTGGCGACGGGACGGCCATACAGGCCAAGCTGGATTTGCCGGTCGATGCCCCACGCGGAGTCGTTGCCCAATATGGCCACGACGTTGAGCTTGTGACGCACGGCGGTGTCGAATTCCATCGCGTTGAAACCGAAAGCCCCGTCGCCGGTGAGCATAACCACTCGCGAGTCCGGGTAGGCCGCCTTGGCGGCCAGAGCCGTAGGCAGCGCCGAGCCAAGCATCCCCAGGCTCGAAACATAAAACCAGCGCTTTGGCTCGAGCGCGGGGAGAAAAGACCGCCCGAAGTGGCAGAAGTCGCCGCCGTCGAACACGAGGCAGTCGTCTGGGCGGAGGAGCGATTTGAGCGTCTTGTGAACGAACAGGGCGTGCATCGGAGTTTCCGGGCGGGCCAGATTTTCCGCCCACGCCGCCTGCGCCGCGCGCACGGCCCTGAGCTCCTCCAACCACGGCAGATCCTGCCACGCGTGATCGGCGGCTTCTCTCGTCATCTGATCCAAAACGCCGCCGACGTCTCCAACCATGCCGACTGCAACCTCCCGATTGCGGCCGATCTCGGGAGCGGAAGGATCGATCTGGATGATCCTGGCATCGGCCGCGACGTGAGGCGGACGGCAGAAGCCGATGGTAAAGTCCTGTTTACGGCCCAAGAGCACGACTACATCGGCGTCGCGAATCTTGGCGGCGGCGCGATTCAAGCCCCTCTCAAAAAAACCAAAGACATACGGGTGATCGTCGGAGATCAAGCCGCGCGATTGCTCTTCCGTCAAAAGCGGAAGGCGGGTCGTTTCGACGAAGCGCCTGAGCGACTCTCCGGAGAGGGTATAACCCGCGGCGCTGCCGGCGAGGACCAGGGGCCTCTCGGCCTGGCGCAAGAGCCCGATAGCCCGGCGGACAAGCTCCGGGTCGGCCGGCAGCACTTTAGTTTTCGGGCGGTAGTCATCCGTTCGGGCGGATACGACCTCGTTTTCATCCACGCTTTTTTCCTGGACATCGATCGGTATCGTCAAGTGCACCGGCCCGCGTCGGCCGCTGAAAGCCAGGCGCAGCGCGCGCGCGATGGACTCGGGAATCCTCAGGACGTCATCGACCATGAACGAACCCTTGGCGATGGGCGCGGCCATGCCCACCTGATCGATTTCCTGCTGGGCGCCCCGTCCCAGGTCGGGCAGGTCGGCCGAGCCGGCGATGGAGATGACCGGGGCTTCGCTGTGCATGGCATTGGCGAGGCCGGGAATCGCGTTGGCGAAGCCCGGCGTGGTGTACATGCAGACGCCCGGCTGTTCGGTGATTCGACTCCAGGCGTCCGCCATGTGGACCGCCGCCTGCTCGTGACGCGTGTCGAAGATGCGGAAGTCCTGATCCGCCATCGCGTCGAGCACCGGGAGAATATGATCGCCGGCCAAGGCGAAAATATTTCTCACGCCTGCGAGCATGAGCGCGCGACAGATGAGCTGGCTTCCGGTGACGCGGGCCACGGTTCCTAACGGTTCCTTTTCATGGCTTCCTGCAGATAACCCGACTTCTCCAGTCGTTCTATGAAGGAGTTGTCGACCATCTCCGCCGCCTTGAGCTTGGCCATGCGGGGATTGATCCTCAATAGAGCATCGATCATGTTCTGGACCCCCGGGAGCGGCGCGTTTGGAACCTTGGTCTTCGCATGGATTTCCAAAGTCGTATCGTACATGATCTGAATGCTTTGCGGCGTGGTGAGCTTCAAGCGCCGCGCGAGCATGCCCTTCACCGTTTTCTCATTGGCCGGGTTAGACAAAAAAGCCAGGCCGTCGATCGTGCCTTTGAGAAAGGACTCGATGATCTGCGGATTCTCTTTGGCAAAGCGCCGGGAAGCGACGATGACCGTATTCAGGTAAGGAGCGTCGGTCTTGGTGAGGTCGGCCATCACGGTGAGCCCCTTATCCCGCACGGCATCGCCGAATCCGGGCTCCAAGGCTGTCGCCTCGATTCTGCCGGTAACCAGAGCCGCGACCCGATCCTGCTGGGTGCCCACCTGCATGATCGCGATCTTGTCGCGCACGGGATCCAAACCGAGCTGTTGGAGGGCCACTTCGGCCGCGAGGTGGCTGCCCGAGCCGAAAGTGCTGATGGCGACTCTCTTTCCCTTCAGATCCGCCGGCTGGCGCACCTGGGCCAGAACCCAAAACTGATAGGGGAGGATATGGATGGTTCCCGCCACGATCACGAGGTCGGCGCCCGCTCCCACCGCGCCCGCGGTGGGACCGACACTGGTCGAAGCCAATTTGGCCTCTCCGGCGACCAGCGCTTGAGAGGTCACCGAGCCGCTGCCGGTAAAAACCGAGGTCACGTCGAGCCCATGCTTCTTAAAAAAGCCCTGACCCTCGGCCAGCCAAACGCTCGAATGCGTGGAGATCAATCCCGCGTGGGCGACTAATAATTTTTTCGGCGCCTCCTGCGCCCGCGCAAGGTGGGCGAAAATCGCCAGCAGCAAAACACCGAGCCATATAGCTCCGACTTTTTTGTCTTGCATCTCTCGCTTCCTTTTCTTGTCTCCTTCGAGACTTCGTGCCTAGGGGTGCACGTCGCACCCCCGTCGGTCTCAGATTGTCTCGCGCAAAGGCGCAAAGGCCGCCAAGAAAAAATTCTTTTCACTTTGCGTTCTTGGCGTCCCTTCGGCTTTGCTCAGGACAGGCTTGGCGCGAGTAAGTCCCAGAGTTCCGGAGAACTGCACACTCGTCCTGGCTCCTTTTGCCTGAGGCTGAATCGAGTTGTCAAGGACCGGCGAATTTGCCATAAGACAAACTGAACGGAAAAGTTTCAGTACGAACACCCGCCGTCGTCGAGCGAACGAGAATGGAAGAATCGAAGAAGAACTTTGACGTGGTCGTCGTCGGCAGCGGCAATGCCGCCCTGTGCGCGGCGCTCTCCGCCCGAGAGGCCGGAGCTTCCGTGCTGATCGTGGAGAAGGCCCCGGAGGAGTGGCGCGGCGGAAATTCCTTTTTCACCGGCGGCATCTTGCGCTTCGCCTTTAAGGGCATCGACGACATCAAAGCCTTGATCCCCGACCTGTCCGAAGCGGAGCTTCGCTCGATCGAGGTCGAGCCCTATACGGAAGATCTGTTCTACAACGACATGCTTCGAATCACGGAGTATCTCACGGATGCCGACCTCGCTCTGACTCTGATCCGCGAGTCCTTTCCTACCATGCAGTGGCTGCGGGGCAAGGGGGTGCGTTGGACTCTCGCCTTTGGCCGCCAGGCCTTCCGGGTGAAGGAGAAATTTCGCTTCTGGGGCGGCCTCGTGGTCGAAGCGATCGGAGGCGGTCCCGGCCTCGTCGGCGCTCTGTTCGAGCGCGCGGCCAAGGATGGCATCGAAATACGCTATGGCTCGAAGGCGACGCGGCTGCTCATATCCAGGAACGGCAGAATCACCGGGATCGAGATTCGGGGCGCTCAGGGTTTTTATGAGATTAATACTCCGGCCGTCGTGCTGGCGGCGGGAGGATTCGAGGCCAACGCCGAGTGGCGTTGCCGATATTTAGGCAAGGACTGGGAGCTCGCCAAAGTCCGCGGCACGCCCTACAACACCGGCGACGGCATCAAGATGGCCCTCGACATCGGGGCGCAACCATTCGGCCATTGGAGCTCGTGCCACGCGGTTGCGTGGGATCTCAACGCGCCTCCGTTCGGCGACCGGAGGGTTGGAGAGCTTTTTCAAAAGCACTCCTATCCCCTCGGGATCATCGTCAATATCGAGGGACAGCGCTTTCTCGACGAAGGGGCGGACTTTCGAAATTATACTTACGCTGAGTACGGCCGGCGCATCCTCACCCAACCACAGCGAGCCGCCTTTCAAATCTTCGATTCGAAAACATTGCCTCTATTGCGCGATGAGTACCGGATTCGCGAGGTCACCAAGGCAGAGGCTCCCACGATCGAAGAGCTCGCGAAGAAGCTCGAGATCGACGCGGAAGGCTTGGCTCGCACCGTGCGGGAGTTCAACGCCGCGGTACAACCGGGTGAATTCAACCCGGCCATTCTGGATGGAAAGAGGACGGCGGGAATTTCTCCGCCGAAAACCAATTGGGCTCTGCCGATCGACGCGCCTCCCTTCGTGGGATTTGCCGTGACGACGGGCATCACGTTTACATTCGGCGGGCTCAGGGTCTCTTCGAAGGGAGAAGTTCTCGACACGGAAAACCGTCCGATTCCGGGTCTCTATGGCGCAGGCGAGCTGGTCGGAGGGATCTTCTATTTCAACTATCCCGGCGCCTCGGGACTCATGTCCGGGGCGGTCTTTGGCCGCCTCTCCGGTCGAGGGGCCGCCGGATATGCAACCGCACATCCGGAACATCTCGAGAAGTGAGATGGCGTAAGTTCCGGATCAGACCCGGTGACTCTTTTGAACTTCGCCGCAAATTCCCGATCCTTACTTCAGTTCCCCCTGAGCTTCTTCACGCGCGCGAGAACGTCCGGAGGCTGCTCCAGGACGCGTTGAGCCAATTTCTGCAACTTCGCCGCTTACGGGATCGACTTCCATTTTTCCCTTTTTCCGCTTCGGCAAGCAGCTCGGGGGCCTTGAGCCGGTATCGATTAATCGATATGTCCTTGCCCGAGCTGATGTCACCGAGGCCCGGGCGCGGCCTCTCCCGGCACGCGACTGTTCCACCTGGGAAACGGAATGCAGAGCGAACCTTCCTGTTCCCTCCGCTCACTCGGCGCCCCGAGGTCTCGATCGGGTGCGAAATTAGCCTATAGGACTTAGGCGGACTTCCCTTTCAACCGCTCCGCCTCTTCTAACACCGTGCGCTGCATGACGGCGTGGAGATCGACCGAGGTCATCGCGCAATATTCCATGCCATAAGTCGGCCGCTCTTCCGCGATGCCGTCCTGGAGAAGCCGCTGAAGAACCGTACGATTGAATTGCCCGTGGCCCATCACGCCTTCCTCGTGCTCTTCAAGGTCCGCTTCGTGGTGGGTGGAAAAATAGGTCGCCTGATCTTTCGAGAAGCCGTAGTGAGTCGTCAGCGCCTTGAACCAATCGCCCGCCCAGTGGCCGATGCGCTCCTCCGTTGTGACGGAGGAGTACCATTCGGCCGCGGTTCCTTCGTACATGACGCCGCGCATGAAATCGATCTTGGCGCGGAACTCCGAGAGCAGCGGCTGCGTGAACACTTCTTCTTCCGTAAGTCCCAGCGCCTTGGCGGTCTGCATCATGACGAGATAGTGGCCCGGCGGCTTGGGGTGGATGAACTCGTCCGCGATCTTTTCGCCGAGCGGCGCCATCAGATCCCGATGACTTTTGAAAAACGGCAGAAACCTTTGATAGGAGCAGGCGGTGAGAGTATTGATCTCGATCGTCCAGGCGCCCCAGTTTGTGAAAAAGAGCTGGATGGTCGAAAGCGGCAGCTTGCCGGTCATGAGCTGCTGCATGAACGGAGAGCGGGTCACCCGCGCTTCCCAGCGCTTCGCTACTTTGCCGTAAAGCTCGTCAACCAGCGCTTTGGCTTCCGCCGGCTTCACCTTCACGCCCGGTGTGATCTTCATGCTTTCGTCTCCCGTCTCCAGCCGTCGGCTTCAACGCTAAGCGCATGGCACAAAGGCTTGGCGCTCTGCTCTTGGCTCCTTGCGCCGTCGCTCTATTGGCGAATTCCCAATTCCTTCTGCGCCTGGCGCAGCAGAGAAAAATCTCTTACGTCGGCCAAAGGCTTCTTCCCTTCCGTCAGCCGCTCCCATTCGAAGTCCGTGATCTCGCCGTTGCGCGCCAAGGAAACCAACAAAAGCTGATACGAGTGCGCGGCCATCTGCGGCGACTGGCTGAGCCAGCGCATCCTGATGTTGATGGTTTCCTGTTTGTTCTCGAAGATAAAATTCTGCGACTTGAGCAGGGCGCGGAGGAGCTGCTTCACCAACTGAGGCTTTTCTTGCAGCCAGCGATGGCCGACGGCGATGCCGGAAGTCGGCAGAGCGTACTTCACGTCTTCCGGACCGCCGAGAACGTTGAAGCCCTCGTCCTTGAGCAGCAGGTCGTGCGGCGAGGAAATCGAGCTGGCATCGACCATTCCCGTGCGCAGGGCCTGCGCCCGCAGCGGCGCGTCGCCCACGGCGAGGATTTGAAGCTGAGCCGGGTTGAATCCCTTGGAGCGGAGAATCTCCTCCGCCGCCGTCTGATCCGTGCCGAGCAGCGTGGAGACGGCGAGCTTTTTGCCTTTGAGCTCCTGGACGTCTTTGATGTCGCCCCGCGCGACCAAAAAGTGTTCCGACTTTTTGACCGATACCGCCACGAACTTGAGCGGCAACCCCTGGAGGACGCCGCGCAGCGTGCTGCCGAAGGTCGAGGTGAAATCCAGATCGCCGTTCATCACCGCCATCGCGCCGAGCCGCGGATTCACCTGGATCATCTCCATGTCGAGGCCTTCCTCTTTGAAATATCCCCTCACCGCCGCGACCTGGAACGGCGTGACCGAGTTGCTGCGGCTGGAATAAGAGAGCCTGACCTTTTGCGCCTGAGCGCCCGGCGACGCGGCGGGAGTGCTCAGGGCGAAGATAAAGAGCCAAACGAGGCATAAAATTGCGGACCGCACTGCTACTCCTATCCGAGATGATTCCTACTTCGGTTTACTTGATCCTTTCCATCTCATCCGCCAGCGCGCCGCGAAACGCCCGGTCGATCTGCAGCGATTCCCGCGCGCCGTTAATCACCGAGTCGTAACTGCCGTCGTCTACGACGTAGCGCTCGAACACGCTCCACATCATATCCGAGTGCTCGCGGTCCGCCGCCTTGTGCACATCGACCGAGGGCATGTCCTTCCAGTCGAGACCGAGCTCGGCACGCCACTTTTGGCCGATGCGATAGGAAAGCCCTCCGCCTTTGACGATCTGGTTGTTGTTTCTCCTCTCGAGGATCGACGAAGAAGCGAGCGCCGCGAGCCAATCCTGTCGCGTGGCGAGATAGACCCACGCATACTGGGCGGCGCGCGCCTGGGGAATAGGCTCGGCCCGCGCGACCTCCTCCGGGGCGATTCCCAGCAGCTCGCATTCCTTGATCTGGAGCGAATAATGATCCGTGTCGCACCGCGGGTCGCTCACGAGCTCGTCCTGCTCGTGCTGCCAGATGACCCGCTTGACGTCGAGCGGGCTCGCGCCCGACACGTAGCCCCAGCAGTCTCTCCGGTTGCTCGTGTAGAACGCCATGTGCAGCGCCAGAAAACGGGCCCGATTCAGATTATAGCGGATGGCGAGAAAGCGCATGAACTCAGGCGTCTCAAACTGCGCGTTGACCATTCGGTCCAGCTCCGCGCGTAATTGCTCCGAACGGGACATCATGCCTCCAGGCCTTGGATTTTCAAACCCGCCTCTGCCGTTGCTCCGACATTCATCTCACGGCAAGAAACTCGTTGTAAAGCTTCATATACCGGCTGTAGTCCCCTTCCGGCTTAATCACGTGCAGATTATCGCTCTCGAGAAGCTGGTCGATATCCTTGGAGGGGCTCTTGACGCCGCGCCGCAATGGGATCTTCCCGGCTCTGGCCAGCGCCTGCTGCCCCTCCTGAGAGAGATAAAAATCGACCAGCAGGCGCGCGGCGGCCGGATGGAGCGGGTTTCTCACCGCCGCGACCGTGGAGATCGTTGCGAACGTGGGAGAGCTGGGAAGCCAATCGACGGGCGCCCCTTTTCGTTTCATCGCATCGACCTTGGATACCTGCGCAAAAATGGTCAGAGGGTATTCGCCCGCGGCCAGGAGATTGACCATGTGAGTGTAGCCTTCCACCAGCCTCAACTCCTGTTGGCTCAACTTTTTGAGATAAGCCGCTCCCTGCTCCTCGCCGCGCAGAGAGATCATACCGGTAAAGGGATACGGGACTCCACGATTGACGGCCATCTGCCCTTTGAATTGCGGCTTGAGATATTCATCGTAATTTTTCGGCGCCGCCGCCTTCGAGATCATCTTAGGATTAAAGCCGGTGATGAGCAAATCGGTGGTCATGCCCGACCAGTAACCGTCGGGATCCGAGCTTCCGCTGATGAGATTCTTGGTTTCCGCGGAGCGGTGGGCGGAGAGAACCCCTTGCTGCTTGAAGTAGAGCATCGTCTCCAGGCTGTTTCCCAAAACGTCCGCCTGCACCCTTCCCGCCCGATGCTCTTGCATGACCCGCGCCGCCTGTCGGGCCGAGCTCAGGTAAACGTGACGGATGTTGAGAAAGGGATATTTTTCCTTTGCCGCTTTGCTGAACGCTTCGAAGTCCACCACCGTCATGGTCGTGTAGAGAATGACCTCGCCTTCCTTCTTCGCCTGCTCGACGTTGTCCGTCGCTTGCGCGAAACAGAAAGCGGGCCAGAGAAGGAGCGCCCAAAAAAGGAGATTATGTTTTGGCTTCATGTCTTCTCCTCCAGGATAAACCGGACGAACGTCAGACGCCGAACGCCAGGCTCTTGATGACGACCGGCACGTAATCCTCTCCCGGCACGATCGCTCCGACGTCGATGAAGTCCATCTCGCCGAGCGAGATTTCATCCACGCACGGCATGCTCAGTTCTTTTCCCAGCGCTTCTCCGATGACCCGGCCGATGTTCTGCTCGAAGACGAGCATCTGCGGCCGCTCGGATGCAGGCACCTCCGCCAAAGCGCGGCGTATTCCCGTCGCCAGCTCCTGTGCCGCGCCGTAGCCCAAGAAAGGCGGGGAGATAAAAACCAGCGCGAACGGCGAGCCCTTGACCTCCGGATCCATGGCGGCGATCGTCTTTCGAATCGCCTTTGCGGCTTTATCCGCGATCGGCGCATCCCAACTCACCTGAACCGTCGAGACTCTTAAGTTGTGCAGCGGCAGTGTTTTCGGATTCGGAATGAAGATCGTCTCGCCGCTCATCTGCATCGAATACTGCGACGCGCCGATGACCGTGGCGCGGATGCCTTCGCTCGAATCGAGAACCGCGTAGCGCCGCTTCCGTGCCTGTTCCCGCACCTCTTTCCCGAACAATACGCCGAGATCCCCGAAGCTCCCGGCCTCGCGGCCGTAAATATATTCGGCAACGCCGCCGGAAAAAAGAACCCCGTCGATTTGAGGCGGCAGGGCAAGCGCAGGCATGATCATGATCTCGCTCCACGGCGGCTCGCCGCCGGCGATCAAATCGAAAAGGATTTGCGCCATCTTCGCGGCGACTCCCCTGAGCGTCGGCGCATCGATCGGGTCGCCCAGGGCCAGCTGATAACCGGCATGGCGCAAAAATTTCTTACCGGACTGCTCCAGGCGTCTGATCCGGCCGCTCTTGTCGAAGGCGATCAACCGCGCGCCGATGTTGAGCGCCGTGACGCCGACGACTCTTCCCTTGTCGATCAGGCTCACCTTCGTGGTGCCGCCGCCGACGTCGATGTTGAGAAGCGTCGTTGCCTCTTCGCGGCTGCGGCCGACGGCGCCGGAGCCGTGCGCCGCGAGCAGCGCCTCCAGTCTGGGACCGGCGGTCGCGCACACGAACTGACCCGCCTGGGCGGAAAAAAGCTCGGCGATTTTCTGCGCGTTCTCCCGCCGCGCGGCTTCGCCGGTGATGATGACCGCGCCGGTGTCGATTTGCTCGCGGTTAAGACCCGCGGCGCGGAAGCTGCCGTCGATCAATTCGGCCAGCGGCCCGGCTTCGATGTTCCAGTCCCCCGTGAACGGCGTCAGCAGAACGGGAGAGCGGGCGATCAGCTTTCGCTCTAAAATTTCGGGACGGCGCCGGTGCGCCGACGGATAGCCGATCGCGAGCTGCGAGAACATCAGATGAGAAGTCGAAGAGCCGATATCGATCCCGACGCTGACGAGATGCGTATGCGGCACCGCGCTGCTCTCGTGGTCGTGTCCATGGTGATTATCCATAACAAAATTTTGAATCTTGCCCCTCGTCAGTGTTAAAAAAATCCGTTCTTCAAGGCGGTCAGAAAGGTTTCAGCTGCGCGGCGCGCGAAGGTCCGCGAGCGGAGGCGTACTTTTTTTCAGTACGTTGACGCCATAGCCCGCCACTGGCGGGCGTTCCGCTAACCGGCCGAGCGCGACCATCTTAACGCTATGGCAGATGAGCCTTTATGGCCGCCTTGCTAGTGTAGTGTAGTAATCCGCTGGTTCCCCCTGCTGCGTATGCACGTACCCCGTCGACTCCATGGCGACGCGGCCGGAGTGGACGAGAAATCGCGCCGTCTCCTTGCCGGTGTTGAAGTGCTGGTGCCAGGCGAAGACCGGAATCACCAAGGTGTCGCCTTTCTTCCAATCGTATCTCTGGTCCTCGATGATACTGTAGCCTTCGCCGGAGAGCACGTATTCCGTTTCTTCGTAAATGTGCCGGTGCGCGCCCGAGCGCTTGCCAGCGGGAATTTCCGCGAGCAGAGTGCCCAAGATCTTCACGTGAAAGCCGAGCTTCGGATCGACTGCGTACGCGACCCGTCCCATCGGCGTCAAGCCGAAGCGCAATGTGCTTCCCTTGACCAGCACTTTCCCCGCTCTCCTGCGTTTTTCTTCGTGCTCAGCGTAAGTCAGTTGCTCGTAATAAATCTCCGCGGGACTGGGCTCGCCGCCGTTGCTCGTCTCGGCCGGCTTCCACTTGGCCGAGTCGAACTTGACTCGCGCTTCCGCCGGGATCTCCGCGCCTCCCGGCACTAGCGTCTTCATCGCCTCCTCGCCTTTCTGCGCGAAGATCCAGTACTCGGGATATTTTTCTTCTTCGTAGATCGCGATGCCCATCGCCATCGACAGCGGGCCCGTCGTCGCCGCCAGATAGACCAGCTCGTCGCCGCTCTCGTTGTGGTGCCGATGCCAGGCAAAGACCGGAACACAAATTAAATCGCCGGCTTGCCAAGGATACTTGATCCCATCAATGACGCTGTAGCCATGCCCTTTGAGAATATAGATGACGGCCTCGACGGTATGGCGGTGGCCCAATTGCCAGCCGCTGAATTCCATCTCCTCGCCGGCGGTGCGGAGATTGATCCAGAAGCGGAAGGTCCGCTGGTTGAAGCCGAGGCGCGGATCGACGATGTAGACGTGGTTGTGGTCTTTGAGCTGCGCGTCGATCTCCTCGGCCCTGACGTGGACCGGCGATTTTTTTCTTCGCTCCAGCTCCTCTTTGCCGAAGCGGATATGCTCCATCCGCATCCGCAAGTGGTCTTCTTTTCGCGCCATCACCATGACGAAATCCCCCTTCTCAAGCGATGCGTAAAAATAGTGTCTCGGAATCGATTTTTGCGCTCGCGATCCCCTGCTCGACGCCGTAGCGAATCAGCGTCTTGATGACTTTTTCGTTCGCCGCCATGCCGTAGCGCCACGGATCGCCGCCGAACATCTCGCGCTCTTCTTCCCACAAATCCCTGATCCACACGAAATTGGAAAACGTCGGGTCTTCGTCGTCCGCCAGCGCCAGCCGTTTCGCTTCGTCCCAGATTTTATAAAGTCTGCGCGCCAGCAAAGGGTGGTCGCGCGCAACCTGCTCCCGGATGACGATCGCGTGGTTGATCGGGAAAATTCCCGTGCGCCGGAAATAATCCATTTCCAGTTCCTTGGTATAAGAGAAGAGCCGGCGAATTCCCCTGGCCGCGATCACGTCGGGAGTAATCAACGCGTCCACCTCTCCCTTGAGAAGGCGCGCGCGCAGGTCGCGCTTTCCGGAGAACGATTCGATGACGGCGCCGGGCGGCGGCGTGAAATCGACCGCTTCTTTTCTGATAACTTTCCAGGCCATGTCCCGGGTTTTGAGTCCGTATTCGTCTCCCAGCAAGCCGCGCGCCCAGAGACCGCAGGTGTTGAGATACGACGGCACGCCGACGGCTTTACCCCTGAGGTCGGCGGCCTCCCGGATGGGCGAATCCTCGCGCAGGTATATAAAGGAGTAGCGGAATCGGCGGTTGGGGAAAACCGGAATAGCCACGAGCGGAGCGCCGTTGCTCTTGAGCGCCAGGTAGAGGGCCAGAGAAAGCTCCGAGGCGTCGAAGTCGCCGGCGAGAAAACGCCGATGGCGCTCGCCGTCGCTCTCGAACGGAACGACCTTGAGCTTGAGGTCGCCCGTATCCACCCTCCCGTCCCATAAAGGCCGGGCGCGGACGTGGTAGCCGGTGGCCAGGACGAGGGGGCGATTTTTTTTCTTTACCGGACGGCTCATTTCAAACCTCGCGCGAACGAATAATCGAAGATCTCGCTCATCGGCAGCGCCTTTTTTCCCAGCTCGCCGCGGCTCTGCGCCCGCTCCAAAAATATATTAACGCGCTCTTCCGGCATCACCAGATCGTCAACCATGACGCCGGCGATGTCATCATACGCTTGCGCAGCGACATCCGGGGCCACCTGCCAGCTCTGTTGAATGTAGGCGACCGTGCCCTGCCGATCCTGGCGCACGGTTTTCAGCGTCTCGCGCAAAGCGAGAAGGAAGCTCCGGATGCGATCCGGCTGTTTCTGGATTTTCTGCCGGCTCGTCACGACGCCGAGCCACGGCGCCTCGATCAGATCGCGGCTGTTCATGAGGACCTTATAGCCCTGGCGCGCCATGAGTCCGGTGAACGGCGGGCTCAGGACCGCGGCCTCGACCGAACCCTGCTGGAGCGCCGTCAGACTCACCGTCGTGCTCCCGGTCTGGATAAAGGTGATTTTTTTCTCATCGACGCCGCTGTTCTCCAGCATCAACGCGCCGTAGCGGTGGCTCTCCGAGCCGATGCGCGAGACCGCGACTTTCTTTCCTTCCAGATCTTTCGGCCGCACGACGTGCGCCGGAGCCAGGAGCGAGAGCAGCGGCGCGCGATAGAGAACCGCCACGGTTTTCAGCGGCATGCCGTTGCTGATCCCGAGGATCGCCGGTCCGATCGCCGGATTGAAATCCAATTCACCGGAGACCAGACCGATCGTCTGGAGATTGCTCTGCATCGAAATAATTTCCAGGTCGATGCCGTGCTTCTCGAAGATCTTTTTATCTTTGCCGTAGTAGAACGGCAGAAACACCACGCTCCGGACGGAGACGCCCAGGCGCATCTTCTCCAATGCAGCAGCGGGAGAGGCTAAGACAATCGCCCCTAAGAGGACAGCGACAGATAATCGGCTTCGCGTAAACATAGGCGTTGATCCTATTTCAGATCCTTCACTTCGTTCAGGATGACGGAGTATGCTCCGAAATGTCATTCTGAGCGAAGCGAAGAATCTCTCCTTAAAAGGATGCAAGTTCACCCTGTTGCGTTATCATCAACCCGATATTTTCCATTGCGGGTCTACCCGTATGCACTAAAAATCTCGCCGGCTCTTTGCCGGTGTTGAAGTGTTGGTGCCAGGAAAACAGCGGGATCGCCAGGGTGTCGCCCTGTTTCCATTCGTAGCGTTTGTCCTCGATGATGCTGTAGCCTTCCCCGGCAAGCACGTGATTCACTTCTTCGTAGAGATGGCGATGAGCGCCGGAGCGTTCCCCCGGCTCGATCTCCGCCACCAAGGTCGACATGACCTTTACATAAAAGCCGAGCTTTGGGTCAACCACTGGCGCGACGCGGCCCATCGGAGTCTTCTCGAACTTGAGATCGCCGCCCTTCACGAGGACCCGGCTCTTTCTGCGCTCGCGCTCTTCGTTCTCGCCGAAGTTCAACTGATCGAAATAAAGTTTTGCCGCGGTCGAATTTTCGAACTGCGCCGGATCCAGTCCCTCGGGCGCCCCCCTCCGGGCTTCGGGAATATCCACCACGCCGGGAAGCAAGGTTTTCTCCGCGCCGTTTTCTTTCTGGGCGAAGATCCAGTATTCGGGATAGCGCTCGTCTTCGTAAATCGCGAGACCGATGCCCATCGACAGCGGCCCGGTCGTCGCCGCGACGTAAACCATGTCTTCGTTCGAAAGATTCACGTGCCGGTGCCAGGCGAAGACGGGAACGCAAATAAAGTCGCCCGCCTCCCAGTCGTATTGGATGCCGTCGATGATGCTGTAGCCGTGGCCTTTGAGCACGTGGATCACCGCCTCGACCGTGTGACGGTGGCCCATGGTCTTCCATTGATTGTTTTCTTCGCCGGGCGGAAAGCCGTTGATCCAGAAGCGCAGGATGCGGGCGTTGAAGCCGAGCCGAGGATCAACCAGCACCACCCAGTTGTGGCCCATGAACTCGCGGTCGATTTTTTCTCTCGGGACGTAAACTGGCGACGTTTCCCGGCGCTTCAGCTCCTCCTTCGCGAACTTCACCATCTCCATGTACATGCGGAGATAGTCGTCGTAACCGGGCGGTTTTCCGGTAGATTTGTCCTTCTCTTCACTCATGACCGCAGCTCAAGCCCCTGGTTCAGCCGCCTCCAAGCCGGCGCGCAGCATCAGGCCATGTAGCTCCACCGACGTCATCGCGCAGTATTCGACGCCGTAAGTCGGCCGCTCGGACGCCATGCCCGATTCCAACAAACGCTGCAGCGCCAGGCGATTGAAGCTGCCGTGGCCCATAACGCCTTCCTCGTGCTCTTCGAGGTCGGCCTCGTAGTGCGTGGCGAAATAAATCGCCTGATCGCGCGTAAAACCGTAATGCTTAGTCAGCGCCTTGTAGCATTCGGCCGACCAGTGGCCGATCTGCTCTTCCGTAGTGATCGAGCCGTACCATTCGGCGGCGGTTCCCTCCGAGAGAACGCCGCGCATGAAATCGATCTTGCCGCGAAACCCGGAGAGCAGCGGCTGAGAGAAGATCTCTTCCTCAGTGAGGCCGAAAGCCTTCGCCGTCTGTAACATGACAAGGAAATGGCCGGGCGGCTTGGGATGAATGAACTCGTCGGCGATCTTCTCGCCGAGCGGCGCCATTAGCTCGCGATGCGTCTTAAAGAACGGCAGGTGGCGCTGATAAGAACAGGCGGCGAGCGTGTTGATCTCGATCGTGTAAGCGCCCCAGTTGCGAAAGAAGCTCCGCCACGCTTCGAGCGGCAGTTTCCCTTCCTTGAGAAGCGTCATGAACGGCGTGCGGTTGACCCGTTCTTCCCACCGGTCGGCAACTTTGCGGTACAGCTCATCGACGACCGCCTTCGCCTTCTCGGATGAAAGTTTCTCGCCGGGTTGAATTCTCAGGCTCACGGAAGTCTCCTATCGTTTCTTTTGCAAGATCTCGTCCCGCGCTTTCTGCGCGAACGACCAGTCGCGTAGCTGGCTCATGGGAACGTCGCGCTCGGTTAGTCCGGAAAACCTTGCCGCGTCGACGGCGCTTTCGAGCACGCCGTCCTCAGCGATGCCGTAGTCCGCCAGCGACTCGCTGACGATCGGATACACCGCGTCGGCCACGCTCCGGTCCAAGCTCAGCCAACTCATCATGAACTTCACCGTCTCTTCGCGCTCGCTTTTCACCCACTGGATGCCGCGGGCGATCGCCTTCATGACGCGGACGACCTCCTGCGGATTTTCTTGCAGCCGCTTCTCGTGCGCGCCCAGGCCGCCTTGCGGCAGATCCATTACTTTGCCGAGCCAGAGCAGGGACCGATAGCCCATTTTTTCCGCCTGGAGGTTGAACGGCGCCACGAGCACCGTGGCTTGTATCGTCCCGCCCTGCAGCGCCGCGAGCCTGCCGGCGCTGCCGCCGACCTGGATGATCGTCACGTCCTTCTTGGGATCGAGGCCGCCCTTCCGCAGCGCGATGCGGATCGCGTAGTCGCTCGCCGCGCCGAAAGAGCTGGTGCCGATGACCTTGCCCTTTAGATCCTGGATGGTGCGGACCGACGGATGCGACACCATCACGTAAGAAGTTTTTTTGATCATCACGCCGACGACCTTGATCGGCAGTCCTCTAACCGCCGCCGTGACCAGAGACGGCAGCGCGGTGGAGTAGTCCAACTGCCCCGTCAGCAGTGCCTTGATGATGATGTCGGCGCTCCGGATCGTGATCATCTCCGGGTCGAGCCCTTCGTCTTTGAAATATCCGCGCTTGGCCGCGATCTCACTGGGGAGCGTCGTGATGCTTGGCGTCGTCGAGCCGATGCGGATGCGTTTGAGCGACTGCGCGTGCAGCGGAGAAGCGACAAGAAGCGCGAGCGCGAGAATTATCGGCAGGACGAAAACAGCCCCCTCACCTTTATCCTCTCCCCCGATGGGGGAGAGGAAGGAATAGGGGAAGTTGAGAAATCGCCGCTGCATGCGTCCCATCCTTATCATACTCTTAACCCTCTCCCTTCGAGGGAGAGGGAATGGGTGAGGGTTCCGCCGACTCGCCCTGCTGCGTCACCGCGTAGCCGAGGTTTTCCATGGCGATGCGATTGGTATGGACGAGGAACCGCGCCGGCTCGTTCCCGGTATTAAAGTGCTGGTACCAGGCGAAGATCGGTATCGACAGCGCGTCGCCCGCCTTCCAATCGTAGCGCCGGTCTTCGATGATCGAGGTGCCGCGGCCCGCGACCACATAATTGATCTCTTCGTAAACGTGCCGGTGCGCGCCGGATTTTTCGCCGGGCAAAATCTCGGCGATCAAGCTGGAAACCGTCTTGACGTAACAGCCGCGCTTGGGCTCGACCGCCAGCGCCACTCTCCCCATCGGCGTTTTCTCGAAAACCAAATCTTTTCCTCGGTGTGATCGTCTCGGGTGATGTTCACCACGAGTATTTTCCGATCCTTTCGGGTTCAAGCAGTTTGTACCCTGGAAGTGGAAACGGGGCAAGGCCTGTGTTATAGAAAATCAGAACTCCATTGATTCTTCCCAACACGAAATTTTTGCCGACACATGAGACGACCTGAACCGTTCGAGATCTTCCAGCCCGCTTCGCTTCGAGAAGCCAGCGCGCTCGTCAAAGACAAAGGCCAGGGCGGGCGTTTTCTCGCCGGCGGCACCGACCTCGTCATCGCCGTCAAAGAAAAAAGCTTCTCGCCGAATTACGTCGTGGATCTCAAGCGCATCCCCGGCCTTTCCGGCATCCGCGAAGAGAGCGACGGAAGCGTGGCGATCGGCGCGCTGACGACGATGCGCGAGGTCGAAACCTCGCCGGTGGTTCTCAAAAAATATCCTTTTCTCGCGCAGAGCGCGGCAGAAGTGGGCTCAATCCAAATTCGCAATCGCGCCACCATCGGCGGCAACATGGCGAACGCGACGCCGTCGGCCGACGTCGCTCCCGCCCTTCTTGTCCTCGACGCCACGGCAAAGATCGCCGGCCTGAACGGCGAGCGGACGATCGAGCTGGAACAATTTTTCCGCGGCCCAGGCCAGACCGTAATGGCTGCCGAAGAAATTCTTACTTCCATAATCATTCCTCCGGTGAGCCCCTCGTTGGTCGGTGAGTACATCAAGTTCTCGCCGCGCGAAATGATGGACCTCGCCTACGTCGGTGTCGCGGTCGCGCTGGTCCTGAACGGCGGCCAAAAACGCTGCGCGAAAGCCCGCATCTCTCTCTGCGCGGTCTCGCCCACGCCGATGCGGGCGCGTCGCGCGGAGGCGCTGCTGGAAAATCAAATCATGACGGAAGAGCTGGCGGAGCGAGCGGGCGCGGAGGCGGCCGCGGAATCGAAACCGATCAGCGACGTGCGCTCGTCGGCCGACTACCGCAGAGAAATGGTCCGCGTGAACACCAAGCGCGCGCTGCTCAACGCCGTCGCCGGCAGAGCCGAGTCGTGGATGGGGCGAAGGGATAGAAGGTACTAAGGCGTATGAAAAAAAAGATTCGGATCACGTTGAACGGCAGGAAAACCGACCTTGAAGTCCCGACGCACCGTCTTCTGCTTGATTTGCTCCGCGACGAGATCGGCCTCACGGGAACCAAAGAAGGCTGCGGCACCGGCGACTGCGGCGCTTGCACGGTCTTGCTGAACGGGAAGCCGGTGAACTCCTGCCTCATCTTCTCAGGCGAGCTCGACGGCGAAGACATCGTCACGATCGAGGGCTTGAAGATCGGCCCGGAGTTGCATCCGGTCCAGCAGGCGTTCATCCAGGACGGCGGCGTTCAGTGCGGCTACTGCACCTCGGGCATGCTCATGATGTCCAAGGCGCTGCTCGACGAGAATCCCGATCCCAGCGAGGAAGACATCCGCTTCGCGATCTCCGGCAATCTCTGCCGCTGCACCGGCTACGCGAAGATCGTCAAAGCGGTCCAGGATGCGGGACGGGAATTGCGCGCGAAGCGCGGGGGTGCGTAGTCGAGTCGATATACTTTTTTACTTTGCGACCTTGGCGTCTTGGCGCGACCCTCACCCCTTCCCTCTCCCTCAGGGAGAGGGTTGGGTGAGGGAATCTCGCGCAAAGCCGCGAAGGGCGCCAACAAGAAGGATGACTAATTACGGAGTCGATTGATATGGAAGAGCTTACCGTCGTCGGAAAACCGGTCACGCGCGTGGACGCCGATGAAAAAGTCACCGGCGAAGCAGTCTACGGCTACGATCTCGTTTTGCCGAACATGCTTTACGGCAAAGTACTTTTCAGCCCCAAGGCGCACGCCAGAATCAAGCGCATCGATACGGAGAAGGCAAAAAAATATCCCGGCGTCGTCGCCGTGATCACCGGAAAAGACGCGCCGTGGATTCACGGCGAATCGATCCGCGACAAACCGTTCCTCGCGCAGGACAAAGTCCGCTACATCGGCGAGCCGGTCGCAGCGGTCGCCGCCGTCGATGAAGACACGGCGCAAGCCGCCGCGCGGCTCATTGAAGTCGAGTACGAGGATCTCCCCGTCTACGTAAATCCCGAAGACGCTTGTAAGGCCGGCGCCGTCGCGATTCACGAAAACTTCGCGAGCTATCGCAAGATGGAATCCATCACGCCCGGGACTCAGCCGAACGTCTGCGAGCACTTCAAGCTCAGGACCGGCGACGTCGAGAAAGGATTCCGCGAATCCGATCTCGTCCTCGAAGAGCGCTACACCGTGCCGATCATCCAGCACGCGGCGATGGAGCCGCACTCCGCTCACGCTGAGGTCGATCCCGCGAGCGGCCGAGTCACGATCTGGGTCGCCAACGACGCGCCGTTCCGTGCGCTGCACGAGATTTCCGAGGCGCTCGATCTTCCGAAAGAGAAAATTCGCTTCATCAATCCACTGCAGGGCGGCGGCTTCGGCTCCAAGGGCGGGCTCAAGGTCGAGCCGATCGCCGTGGCGCTCGCCTTTCATACGAATGGCCGGCCGGTGCGCGTAAAGTTCAACCGCGAGGAAACTTTCATCTCCACGCTCACGCGCCACGGCGCGATTGTCCGGGTGAAAAGCGGCGTAAAGAAAGACGGCTCGCTCCGCGCCCGCGAGATGACCCTCTACTGGGGCGGCGGCGCGTACGCCGAGAAGAGCCCGACGGTCTGCATCCGCGGGAGCCTCCCCGCGCCGGGGCCTTATCGCATCCCGCACGTGAAGGTGGACGGCTACGCTGTCTATACCAACGCGCCGGTCGCCGGCTCGTACCGCGGCTACGGCATCCCGCAGGGAGCATGGGCGGTCGAGCAGCACACCGACGAGCTGGCGAAGCGATTGGGAATCGACCCGCTCGCGTTCCGCATGAAAAATGTTTTCGTGGACGGCGACCTCTCGTATTGGGGAGAGCAACTCCACAGCGTCGGCCTCAAAGAGACTTTGACCAAAGCCGCCGAAGCGATCGAGTGGGGACAAAAGGGTTCAAGGGTTGAAGGATCGAAGGGTTTAAGGGTTGGGAAGGGAATCGCCTGCATCTCCAAGCCCACGCGCACGCCGACGACTTCCAGCGCCGGCGTGATCGTCAACGCCAGAGGCGAAGCGACCGTCCTCGCCGGAACGGTCGAGATCGGCCAGGGCTGCAATACGATCCTCTCTCAAGTCGCAGCGGAGGAGCTCAAGTTGCCGATCGAGAAAGTCCGCATGGCGCCGCTCGACACCGACGCGATCCCGTTCGATGCCTCGACGACTTCGAGCCGAAGCACGTACCACATGGGCAACGCGGTGCGCGGCGCGGCGATCGACGCGCGCGACAAGCTGGCCGAGATGGCCGCGCCGATGCTTGAAGCGAAGAAGGAAGAAATCGCCTTCGCCGACGGCAAGGTCTTTTTAAAGAACCATCCTGAGATGGCGCTCACGGTCGGCGAAGTCGTGCGCAGAAAACTCGGCGCGGAGGGAACCGTTCGCGGCGACGCCTCGTACACGTATCAGATCGCGAAGGACCTCGATCTCGAGACCGGCCACAGCGATCACGCGTCGGCATTTTATATGTACGCGACGCAGGCAGCGGAAGTCGCCGTGGACGAGGAGACCGGGCGCGCGCGCCTCCTGCGCATGTCGGCTGCGCACGACGTCGGCAAGGCGATCAACCCGCTCAACTGCGTGGCGCAGATCGAAGGCGGCCTCGCGATGGGCATCGGCTCGGCATTGCATGAGCACCTGGTCGTCGATGAGAACGGAAAAGTGCGCAACCCTTCGTTCCTCGACTACCATCTCGTCACCTCGCTCGATCTGCCGGAAATGATTTCGATCATCGTCGAATGCGCCGAGCCCGAAGGGCCTTACGGCGCGAAGGGCCTGGGCGAGCCGGGACTGGCACCGACGCCCGCGGCCATCGGCAACGCGGTCGCCGATGCGATCGACGTCCGAGTCTACGACCTGCCGCTGAGCCCGGAGCGGATTTACTGGGCGATGCAGCAGAAGAAGAAAAAAACAGCGGCGTGAAGGTCATTCCGCTCGGCGCGGCGGATGCTACGATTTCAAATACTTGTTGAAGTGGTCGATGGTGCGCTGCCAGGCGAGTTTGGCGGCGGCCTCGTCATAGCGGGGCGTCGTGTCATTGTGGAAGCCGTGATTCGTTTTGGGATACACATACGCCTCGTACTTGACGCCGTTTGCTGCGCCAGCGCATAATTGGGGCGAAGCATGTCCCACAACGCGGTTGCCGTCAGGCCGCCGACGGCGAATTTGGCCGCCCCGTCCAAAAACTCGCGGCGGCTGATGCCCTCATGCACATATCTGTGAAAAAGACTGAGCAGTTGCGGGTCGAAATCGCTCGCTTTTTTTCTCTCCATACGATCGACTCCTCGACGTGAAGTGCGATGCGGCGAGGCTATCGCACCGGTCGTTTCAAATCAATTCTTGGCGGAAAAAAAACGCGCGAGAAAGGGTTAGGCGGTGTAACGCTCCTGTGGGTCAGACGTTGACACGTACACGCCGGTAACGGTCAGCAGATTCGCTCGATGTCTTCTCCTATACGACGCACCGCTGCGACCAGCGCGTCGTTCAAGAGGTTCGCGACTTCGACGTTTCCATTGACCCAGTTTTGCCGTATGGCGCTGGCTCGATAATCGCGCTCCGTGGTCGGGTCCTGGCGGCCGGAAAACTTCACTTTCAGTGCAACGACCCCTTCGAACTGAGTCAAGAAGGTCCGGGCGTAAACGCGCCGGATGCTGACTTCGGTTATCAGGTCGCTGCCCGAGGGAACGTCCTCTTGACCCGAGCTACGAATCGGGTAGCCGGCTTTGCCGAGTTCGCGGAAGCCGCGCGCAACCCACTCGACGACGCTATGGCCGATGATGGGTTGGCCGGAGGCGACTCCCAAAGTCTCGCGATTCGTACGGTCGTCGGTTACGGACACAATCACAATGCGGCATGACTGCTTGTTTGCATGCTCATCGGCCGAGCCGGACGCGGAAGGGTCGCGTATCAAATTGACAAAGATCGGCTCGGTGTTAGCGCAGGCGGAGAATAGCGCGAGGGATGCCGCAAAAATCCCGATCCGTGCGACATTACCCAGGCGCTGAAGTGGGTACGGGCAGCGCTCCTGCTTGTGCACTGAAACCATCTCACGGACTCGAACTTTGAGCCGGCACGAAGACCTCTTCTGCCGACACGGAGTACAGGACGTCACCGTATCGGACGATGGAGCGCTGTTTTTCCTTCGCCAGGTAAGTCAGCGATGACGGCGCAGCCCCGGCGGGAATAGGACCCGGAGAGACCTTCGGCTCCTCGGTCAAAGCTCCGACAGGCTGCGGCGCGGCGCGCAGGTCGAGCCGGAACATCTTCATGGTCTCGGCGATCCCTTCGGTTAACGCCGCCCGCAAAGCTGCGCCGCGATTGGCCGCCCACGCCGCTGCCGCCGCTTCGCTGTCTTTCGCCGGTGCGATGGGCGGCGTGTAGTAATGATATTTGGCGAGATAGACTGCGTCCTCTTCATCGCGCAACCACAACGATGCTTCGGTGATAACCCACAGAGCCTGAAAATCCGAGGTCAGCTCGTATCTCGTCGCCACGGATAGAAACGCCTGTTCGGGAATCTGCTTCCGCAGCGCGGCGCGGTCTTTGTCGCTCAGCGGCTTAACCGTGGGCTCGAACTTTGCGAGCTTGATGGTCGCGATGCCGCGAAGCGTTTTCTCCAATGCCGCGTAGAACTGCGCGCGAAAATCGAAGTCGCTCACGTCCCGGCGAATGGGCTCGATGAGCTTATTGGCGGCTGAGGCGCGGTTCGACTCCACGGCCGCGTCGACCAGCGCTAACAACATACCGCCCCCTGCCATCATACCGACGTAGGACTTCTCCACGACGGCCGTGACCTCCTCTTGCGGAATCGAGGCGTGAACGCGGGTCGGACCGACCATGGCTGCGTGCTCGGCTGTGAGTGGAATATGCACCAGCGCACATCCGACGCCGAGAGAAGCGAACAGGAGAAAAAGGCCATAGAGCACAACACGAACCATCGAAGCCTCCCGAACAGCGTATTCTTGCGCTGCGTTCTCCGCCGGGCTGCCGCCTTGACGTGGGGCATTGATCGGCTAGCGAATGGTAGAAAAATCGTTAAAGGCGAAATTAGAAAACGAGAGACTCAATACTATACCCGTGAGGCTTCCAGTCAAGCGGGCGGGTCTCCCACGTGAAGTGTCCGAGTCGAGCTATACGAACCCCATCTTCCGTCCCCAGTTCTCCGGGTCCTTTAGAAAATCGAGGATCTGCTTGCCGGCCTCTTCGCTGAAATATTTTTTGCCGAGGCCGGCGCTGAGAACGTGGTCCCAGTTGGCGAGCGTGTGAAGCTCGATGCCGTGCTCGGCGAGAGCTTTCTTTCCTTCGTGGAGATTGAGATTGTCGGAGCCGTACTCGAAGACACAGAGGCAGTGGGTGATCTTCGAGCCCGCGGCCCGGATGCCGATGTTGAAGCGGAGCTTGCTCATGCCGTCGGTGATGAGGTCTTCGACCAAAAGCACGCGCTGGTTCTCTTCGAGGATGCCTTCGATCTGCTTGGTGCCGCCGTATCCTTTGGGCTGCTTGCGGATGTAGATCATCGGCTTCTTGAGCTTCTGCGAGACGAACGCGGCGTACGGGATGCCCGCCGTCTCGCCGCCCGCGACGACGTCGATCTTACTCAGGCCGATTTCCGTCTCGGCCTTTTTCGCCATCTCCGTGATGATCTCCTCACGCACATCGGGGAAAGAAAGGAGCCGCCTGCAGTCAATGTAGACGGGCGAGATGCGGCCCGATACAAAGACGAATGGCCGCTCCTTGTAGAACGCGATCGCCTCGGTCTGAAGAAGCATTTCGCCGATTCGGTTGGCAACTTCGCTCATCGCATCTCACCTCCTGAGAACAGACCGGCTATAACACAGCCGCCCGCGGTTGCCAATATGATTTACTCGCATGCCGGGGCCTTGGAAGCGATCGAGCATCGAGATCGGGAGCCGTAACTCAGTCTCTTCCGCGACAACCGTTGACACCGTCGCCAAATATAACGTATAGAGTAGCCGCTGGGTCCTATCGTCATCAAGGTTGCGGAAAAGAGGAGCAAGGAGGATTGGTCATGAGGAACCGCCTTTCATTGCTGGTCTCGTTCCTTGCCTTGCCCATCTATTTTCTTTCTACCGGCATGGCCGCCGAGCCTGAGGAGGTCTGGAGGGATCTCGCCAAGTCATCCAGCCAGGAGCGGCAGAAGCTCATGCTGTCGAAGGCCAAAGCGGAGGGCGAGGTGGCTTGGTACACAACCCTCAACGCAGATCTCACCGAACCGTTAAAGGAGAATTTTGAACGGCACTATCCAGGCATCCAAGTTAAAATCTGGCGTGGGAGGGGCGAGGGGGTAGCGCAGCGCCTTTCAACCGAGGCGAGAGCCGGAAAATACAACGTGGACGTTGTCTCCGCGGCAAACGAATATCTAGCTGCTCTCATGAAAGCCGACCTGATCGGACGGTATAACTCACCGGAGAGAAATTTCTACTCAGGCGATCATAAAGATCGAGAAGGTTATTGGACCTCGGTCACTGATGTTTTCGCAGTCATCGCCTACAACACGCGCCTCGTCTCGAAAGTCGGGTCTCCCAAGACATATGAGGATTTCCTCGACCCAAGATGGAAAGGGCACTTCGCCATTGACTCGACGCCTGATCGTGCCGTCATGGGATGGATTAAGGCTTGGGGAACTGAAAAGACGGAGAAGTTTTTGCAGGCGTTAATCAAAAACGGCGCGGTAGTTCGCAGCGGCCATTTGCTTACAACTCAGCTCCTCTGTGCCGGTGAGTTTCACGCCGCAATTGAACTTTACGTCTTCCAGATCATCGGTTTGAAGCAAAAGGGATGTCCTATCGAAATGGTCTTTCCCAACCCAACACCCGGTGCTGTGGCGCCTCTGGGCGTCGCAAGGCGTGCTCCACATCCTTACGCGGCGGCCCTACTGGTTGACTATCTGCTTTCCGAAGGCAGCCAGAGAATATTGGTCGAGAAAAAGCTTCATTCCGGGCGAGTTGGGATGAAGATAGAGCATCCCGACTTCGACCTCGAAAATCTGCAGCAGAGAGGTGTTCGCGTTGTTCTCTTAAACCCACTTGACGTTGAACAGCTAGGAAAACCGTACCTCGATTTGCGAACCCGCCACTTGTTAAACCGCTGAAGAGGCTTTCTCTCTACCGTCAAGCTCGTACTCTTCGGCGCTAAAAAAGTTCTCGGCGATTTGTTCCTTTCAACCTATCAATCGCTTTTGTAACCTTTCAGGAAGTCAACAAATAGCCGAACCCAAGAGGAATCCCTTCGACGTTTGTGAAAGGTAATATACAGGGTACGTTTGACCTTCCATTCTGGAACATTCAAGATCTTGAGGCGACCTGCTTTTACATCGCTGAGAATGTGGCACTTGGTGAGTATGCTGATGCCAAGTCCCCTTGATACCGCATTCTTTATGGCATCTCTAGTCCCCATTGCCAGACTTATCTCTACGCGGGGTTTAAAAGCAATTCCTTTCGTTGCAAATTTTTCCTCGATCAGTTTTATTACCGGGGCACTTTTCTCGTAGCTAATAAACGACTCCTTTGCTAAGACTGTTAGCGGTACTGAGCGCTTCATGGCTAGAGGATGTTTGGGCGGGCTAATAAATACCATCTCCTCGTCACGATAAGGCTCGGCGACGGTCAATGGAGACTCGATGTGTCTGCCAAGCAGAGCGACGTCGAGTTCGCCGTTGAGAAGTTTTTGGTGCAACGTTTCACTTGCTTGAAACGTCAGATTGACATCGATCCCCGGATATTCTTCCTTAAACTTCTCCACAGCCTGCAAGATCAAGCTCGTGCCAAACCCTGAACTGCCGACGGAGATTTTCCCCTTTTTTAAGCCCCTGAGTTCTTCCATCTCGTCTTTGATTTCCTGGACAAGCGCCAGTATGGTTTGTGCTCTCTGGAGAAGCCTCTTTCCTGCCTCGGTAAGGTGACTCTTAATACCGAGTTTCTCGAAAAGCTTGATCCCAAGCTCTTTCTGTAGCTGGATGACCATGGCTGAAATGGACGGCTGACCTACACCCAGTTCTTTGGCAGCCTCTGTGAAGCTCTGTAGCTTTGCGACCAGGGCGAAGGCTTCGAGCTGATACAGGGTCATGCGCGGTATTCCCGGGACCTTCCTACCATAAGAAGTCAGAGATGAAAATAGCGAATCCCATGCATTTAAATTTATAGGTGCTAGAAGAAATTTTACTCGTCATTGCAATTGCGGCAAAGCGCTCCGGCCGGCATGCTGGCTTCGGTTTCTGTGGCGCAGTTGCAGATAGATCGGTTTTCACGCCGCGCCCGAAACTGGTACAATGCGCCCGATGAAGTCGACTGCCGCCAAGCGCGAGATTCCGACGCGCGGCCTCGCTATCAACAAAGATCGTCTGCTCGGCGATCTCAACGCCATCTCCCGGATCGGTCTCGGCGATCATGGTTCGGTGACGCGCCTGGTTTTTTCGGTGCAAGAGTTGAGGAGCCGGCAGCTCCTGATCCATTTGATGACCCAGGCCGGGCTCAAAGTCCACGTCGATCGGATCGGAAATATTTTCGGCCGGCTCGCCGGCGGCAGCGGCAAGGCCGCGGTGCTGGCGGGCTCGCACCTCGACAGCGTCATGCACGGCGGCAAGTTCGACGGTCCGGTCGGCGTCGTCGGCGCCCTGGAGGCGGTCAGAACGCTGAAGGAAAATAGAGTCGCTCTACCCTGCCCGATGGAAGTCGTCTGCTTCGTCGGCGAAGAATCGTCCCGCTTCGGCTTCTCGACTCTAGGCAGCAGTCTCGTTGCCGGTCAGGTGCGCATGAAGGACCTCACTAATGCGATAGACGCCCGCGGCACCAAACTGGAAGATGTTCTCGCGAGCATGGGCATTTATCGCGACAACCTCCCGGCGCTCAAGCGCGATCCCGGATCGGTGAAGGCCTATCTGGAGCTGCACATCGAACAAGGGCCGGTGCTCGAAGCGAAAAAGAAAAAGATCGGCCTGGTCACTGCGATCGCCGCGCCGACCCGCCTGCGCGCGGTTTTCACCGGACAGGCGGACCACTCCGGCACGACGCCGATGGAGATGAGAAAAGACGCGCTCGTCGCCGCGGCGCAGCTCATCACTTATATCGAACAGGTTGCGAGAAAGCATTCCGCGGTGGAAAAAGGACGCGTCGTCGGCACCGTCGGCGCGCTGAAGATCGAGCCCGGCGTCATCAACGCGATTCCCGGCAAGACGGAGCTGTCGATCGACATCCGCAGCATCTCCGCCAAGGCGAAGGAGCGCGTCGCCCGCCTGGTCGAAAAGCGCGCGCGGGAGATCGCGGCGAAAAGAAATATCGCCGTGGAGATCCTGCCGATCCGCTCCGAGGAGCCGGTGCCGCTGGATGAAAAGTTGCTTTCGCTGATACAAGAGATCTGCGAGGGGAAAAAGATTCCTTACGAGATCATGCCGTCGGGCGCGGGCCACGATGCGATGCAGATGGCCAAGATCGCCCCCGCGGGCATGATCTTCATACCGAGCAAGAAAGGCATCAGCCACAGCCCGCTGGAGTGGACCGACCCGGAGGATATCTGCCTGGGAGCGCAAATTCTCCTGGAGACGATGGTGGGCGTCGCCCATGAAGAAAGCTGAAAGAAAAAGCGCCCGCATTTTGAACGGGCGGGAAATCAAAAAGCATCTCGAGCGCTTCTGCCGCGAGCTTTCGAGGCGCGAGGATTCCGGTCAGCTCGCCTTCATCGGCATACGCACCCGCGGCATCCATCTCGCCAGGCGGCTCGGCGAGATGATGAAAAAAACCGGAGGAAAGGAAATTCCTCTCGGCGAAATGGACATCACGCTCTATCGCGACGATCTCAACACGCTGCTTCCCGACGGGAAAGTGGACCACACGCGGATTCCGTTCGACATCAACAACAAAACGATCATTCTGGTGGACGACGTGCTGCACACCGGCAGGACTACCCGCGCCGCGATGGATCATTTGATCGATCTCGGCCGGCCGAAAGCCATTCACCTCGCGGTGCTGATCGACCGCGGCGGGCGCGAGCTGCCGATCACGGCCGACTACGTGGGCGAGAAGATCGCCGTTCCCGCTGGCGGGGATGTCAAGGTCCGGCTCAAGGAAGTGGATAGGATAGACGAAGTGGTGATCAGCAGGTAAGACTACCCTGCTATTCCCCGAATTTGATGTATTTCGTCAAGTCCTGCGTTATGCCGGCGGGCTGATTGAGAACCTCGCGAACGATCTTCAAACATTCCTCCGCCGACACATAGTCGATCACCATCTTCGCCTTCTGGGCTTCATCCAAAAGTTCCTTGTCCCGCGCAACTTTCGCGAATGCCTCGCGCAGGATCTTCATCGTCTCGGCCGGCGTCCCCGGAGGCGCTACGAACGGCCTTCCTATTCTTTCCGGCGCCGATCGGATCGCCATGATAGCCTTTCCCTTTGCGCTGGTGGCGAGATCTTCGTCCAGCGGCAATTTCACCACGTCGGGTTCCGGGCCCCGCGAGCGGACCACCGCCCGAATCAGGCCGCGGTCGATGTAGGGTTTAACCGTCGAATAGGATCCGGCCCAGGCGTCGATTTCTTTGCGCTCGATGGCGTGGGTCACGTCCGCGCTCGAGGAATAGCCGGGGACGATCTTGAAATTAACGCCGGCAAACTCTTCCAGCAGCAACGGAAAATCGTGGTTATTGGCGCCGGGTCCGGTCGAGCCCACGGTGACCTGCTGCTTCGACTTGCGCACGTCCTCGAAGGTCTTGAACGGCAAGTCGCTGCGGACGGTCAGCACGGTGGTCTCGGACGCGGCGCTGCCGATCCAACTGTATTTCGTCATGTCAAATCTTATTCCTTCGACGCGGATAAGCTGGGCGATCGGGAGGTTGCGGTTGAAGGCTCCGATGGTCAAACCGTCCGGCTTAGCCGCGCTGTAGATGTGGTTCGCTGCGATCATGCTGTTCGACCCGTCCATGTTCTGAACGACCACCGTGGGGCTTCCCGGGATATATTTGGGCAGATGCTTGGCGAGCAACCGTGCGGTTCGATCGTATCCTCCCCCGGATTTATAGCCCACCACGATCGTAACGGTCTTGCTTTCGTAATAAGAGGCGGCATGGGAAACCACGGGACTCAGGAGCAAAGCGAGAACCAAGAGGAAATACCACCAGGCCGAAAATAAAAATCCCGTTCTTACTCTCAACTCGATCATGGTCATAATCTCCTTTCTGGCGGCTTCATGGTAACGCCATAGATATCAAGTGTCAATTCCATGGATTGAGTCCTATCAGATTGGTTCAGAAAAACTTACTGACCGCCGGGTTTCATTTGACGGGCCGACATCACAAGTATTAACGTATGAACAATGGCCGTTTGACGAATCTTTAGGGGGTCCTATGAAAGCATTCCATTTCCTTTCCCGTGTGACAAGGGTCCTGCCCGGAACGCTTCGCGGCAAGCTGACCTTCTGGTTTCTCACCCTCTCGCTCATGCCGATCCTCGCAATCGGCATCTTCGCTTACATAAACAGCCGGGCGAGTCTTGAAAGCGAAATCATGCAAAAGCTCAGCGCGATCGCGGATAACAAGCTCTTCACGTTAAAAGGTTGGATATATATCCACCGCGTGGACATCGTGAGCCTGGCCCAGAACAACGCGATTAAAGATTTCCTCGCGCCGCTTTCCACCGCCGGTAGCGGGGCGGCGACGGCAGCCAGAATGGAGCGGGCAAAAATCCTCGTTGAATCGCTCCAGCAAACCAACCCCCTCTACCTCGACATTCTGGTGACCGACCCTGAAGGCAAGATCATTCTTGCGAGTTCGCCGACCCTGAACCAGACGGGCAAGACCCTCTCGGAGATCGGACTGCCAAAGATGCAAACCGGCCGTACCTTTGTGAGCCCCGTGTTTGTCTCTACCGCCGGGCAGCAGCCTGTGTACTTGATTGTGTCCCCCGTCACCGCTGAAGAAAAACTGGCGGGCTTTGTCGCCCTTGAGACCGACTTGAGCCGCATGCAGGCCCTCACGGAGGAGCGATCCGGCCTCGGGGAAACCGGCGAGGTCATGATCGTGGACCGGGATTACAGGATGCTTACCCGGTCGCGCTTCGACGTAGAATCGCCGCAGCTCGCGAAAATACCCGAAGTCGAGCCGATCCAGCTCGCGCATCAGGGAAAAAGGGGAGAAGCGTTCTTCAAGGACCACCGGGGACTGCCCGTTCTGGGCGCCTTTCGGCCGTTTTCCGAGTTGGACTCGGTCCTTGTCGCCAAAATGGATACGTCGGAAAGTCTCGCTCCGATCGCCCGTCTCCGCAACACGGTGATCGCCATCGTCGGTTTCACGGTGCTGCTCCTCGGCGGCGCTTCGCTCTTTCTCGCGCGTTCGATTTCCCGCCCCATCATTGCCGGAGCGGGATTCGCCCAGCAAGTGGCTAACGGCAACTTGACCGCCACGCTCCCGGGCCAAACGACATCGGAAATCAATCTCCTTGCCAAATCCCTGAATAAAATGGTCGAAGACCTGAATCAGATCGTCACGCGCATCACGGATGTGGTGCAGAACACCAGCGCCGCGGCGATGCAGATCTCCGCCGCCCTGACCGAACAGGACCAAACCATCGCTTCCCAGGCCGTTTCGATCAATGAGATCACGACGACCATCAACGAGCTCGCACAGTCATCGATGCAAGTCGGAAAAACCGCTGAGGAGATGGCCGCTCAGTGGAGAGAGGCGCTGCAGACGACCGAGCGCGGAAATCTCGCGATCCAGAAGGGGATCGAGGAAATGAACCTCCTCAAATCCAAGACCGAGGGAATCGCGCTCAATATTTTGCAACTGAGCGAGCAGATCCAAAAGATTAGCACGATCGTGCACACGGTTTCCGACATCGCCGAGCAGACCAACATGCTCGCGCTCAACGCCGCGATCGAGGCTGCGCGCGCCGGAGAGCATGGAAAAGGATTTTCGGTCGTCGCCACCGAGGTACGCAAGCTAGCTGACCAGAGTCAGAAGGCCGCCGGGCAGATCGCGGCTATCATCCAGGAGGTCCAAGCGGCCGCTCGCAGCTCGATCTTCGCGGTCGAGGAGGGAAAGAAAGGAGTGGAGAGCGGCGTCGAAGAGGTGCTGCACGCGGGCGAGACCCTGCAAACTGTGACCTCGACGATCAAGAAAACGGTTGAATCGACTCAGGAGATCACGCTGGCGACACGGCAACAGGCGCTCGGCGTCGAACAGGTCTCCGAAGGGATGCGGAGCATCGATCAGGCAATGAAGGAAACGGTTGCGGGATCGAAGCATGCGAACACGGCCGCCTCGCAGCTTGTTCATTATGGCCAATCGCTCCAGGACCTCATCCGGAAGTTCCAGGTTGCGGACGGAGACTTCGGGACCCCGATCCGGGAGCGCGCCGATGCGAGCGAGATGGCAAGTATCGCTTAAGCCGGCCATTGAGGACCAAAAAGAAACAGGCTACAATCACACGCAGTCATGAAAATTCCCTGCGCGATTTATCGCGGCGGCACGAGCAAGCCGATTTTTTTCCTGGAAAAAGACCTGCCGCGCGACCCTAAAGAAAGAGATCAAGTGGTGCTCGCCTCCTTCGGCAGCCCGGACATGCGACAGATCGACGGACTGGGCGGCGCCGATCCGCTGACGAGCAAGGTCGCCTATATCGGTCCACCCGCCGTGCCAGGGACCGATATCAACTATACCTTCGGTTACGTCGGCATCGCGTCTCCGGTGATCGACTACACCGGGAACTGCGGCAATACCTCCGCCGCCGTCGGGCCGTTCGCGCTGCTGCGCGGGTTGATCGACGCTAAAGAGCCGATCACCAAGGTCCGCATCTACAACACCAACACCAAAAAGATCATCGTGGCCGAATTTCCGGTGCGAGGCGGAGAATTCCAGAGCGAGGGCGATTTCCGCATCGACGGCGTTCCCGGCAGCGGGTCGAAGATCCTGCTCGGCTTTCTCGACTCCGGCGGTTCGGTGACCGGCAAGCTCCTGCCGACGGGAAAAGTCAAAGAGGAAATTCAGTTTCCCACGGTCGGCAAGCTGACGGTATCTATGGTGGACGCGGCCAACCCGTTCGTGTTTGTTCGCGCGGCGGATTTAGGTCTCCCAGACGACGCCACGCTTGACGAAGTCGCCGGCAACGATCCGCTGCTCAAAAAATGCGAGGAGATCCGCTCGGTCGTGGCCGAGATCATGGGCATCTCTAAAAAAGACGACGCGACGCAAAAAAGTCCCGGCGTGCCAAAGATCGCTGTCGTCTCCCCGCCCACGAGCTACCAAACGCCGAAGGGCAAAGTGGAAGCGCGCGAGGTCGACGTGATCGCGCGCATGACCGCGCTACAAAAGCTGCACAAGGCCTACGCCGTCACCGGCGCGGTCTGTCTCGGCGCGGCGGCCAAGATCGAAGGAACGATAGTTCACGAAATTTACCGCCGAGTCCAGCCCAATAATCCGCCCGCAGTGAGGATCGGACATCCCTCCGGCACGATTCAAGTCGAGATCGAGACCGCGAAGAATAACGGCGGGCTCACGCTTTCCAAAGCCGCGCTGGCGCGCACCGCCCGCCTGCTCATGGACGGCCACGTCTACCTGCCGTAGTGCTGCGATAATATTTTCGGCGCGAGCGCTCAGCCCTACGCTGATTTTTTCTGATCAGAATTCTCGGGTGATTCCGTTCCTGTATCCGGTTTACTATGGTCTCCGGTACGCCGCAGGAGCGTCAACAGCCGGGAAGATTTTTTGCTAGGCTGTTTTTGCTGTTCCACGAATATCCTCGGTAAGACCACTTTAAACGAGGTGCCCTGTTGAAGCCGGCTTTCAACGGTGATCGCCCCATGGAGCTGCTCCACGTGTTTCTTTACGATCGCCAAACCCATCCCTATTCCACCCAAGCCATTCGGAGCTTGATATCCCGATTCCTTGTGCGCCCGAACGAACGGATCGAAAATCGTGTCCAACGCCGCCGGCGCAATCCCGATGCCGGTATCGGTAACTTCAAACGCAACTGAATCCGTGGCCAGAACATATTGGGCGCGAAAATAAATCGATCCCCGCTCGGTATATTTCAAAGCGTTCCCCAGCAGGTTGCTGAGCACCTCCTTCAAGGTTTCAGGATCGGTCTGTAATTCTGGAATCTCCGCGCCGAGCGGCCAAGTCATTTCGAGGCCCTTTTGGCGAGCAAGAAAACCGAACGTTTCCTTGAGTTCGCCGACCATCTTACCGAGCGCGACAGTTTCAATCCTCGGTTGATGCCTCCCCGCCTCCAAGCGGGAGAAAAGCAAAATCTGATCGATCATATTCTTAAGGTCGCTCGATTGCTTGGAAATTCTTCCAAGAATGTCTTTGGGCTTGCCTTCGACATCGCCGTAAATGCCGTCTATCAAGCAGTCGACGTATCCTATAATGACGGCCAGCGGCGTGCGCAGCTCGTGCGATACTTGGGTCAGAAATTCAGCCTTTGTTTTCGCCGTTTGTTCGGCTTTTTCTTTTTCCTGAATCAGCGCCTTCAAGAGCGACGCCTCGATTTTGTCTTTCGGAGATTTCAAAAGAGAACGGGCTACCAAGCCGATCATGAGGACACCGAAGAACCCCAGCCCGCCGTAAACAATCAGCGTTTGGTTGTCCTCCAGAACGTTCCACAAAAGGGTCAAGCTGTCGGTTCGAAGCGCAAAAAAGTTTGTCAGCGGTACCCAGAGAATCGACTTCAAGAAATTTTTAAGCGCGAGCCCGGCGGAGTTGGAACCGTGATCCGTCAAGGAGATCACCAGGCCGCAAATTGTGGTGACCAGAAACAACGGGATCAGAATTGAATTGCGCTTACGCACGGCAAATCCTCGATTTTCAGCAAAAAGCATCAGCGGGGCGCAGTTCTACCCCGGCAGTTTTGGGTAGGACGAGCAAAACACAGGCCAGCCGGACAACCATTGATATCCAGAAAGATCGACAGAACACGCTGATTAATTAACTTATGATGCTAGCGGACAAATTCCCCTACCCGTGGCTCGTTCGACGTTCGCCTAGGGTCCGGAGCCACGGCCGGGCTTCACGAGTCGGCTCAGGGGTTTGTCATTTCTGACATACCTTCTGCCAGGAGTGGCAGAGATCTATGGCAAGGCGCCGGATCTATCGGATTTAAGCCCCTGCGAAAACAAGCATTTTGACGGTGGCATAAAAACTGCTCCCTCGATCGGCCAACGAGTGAAATCCGTATCGAACTACACATTATTCTTTTCGGAAGGAGGTGAAAATAAATGGAGCTTCTAAAGAGGTTTTTTGTTGAAGAGAAAGCGCAGGGCATGACCGAGTACGCTTTGATCCTCGGCCTCATCGTTCTTGGCGTCTGGGTGGCCGTGTCCGGCTTGGGTCTCGGCGATGCGATCACCGGGATTTTCACCAACGTGACTACAACGGTAACCGGGTGTTGCTAATAAATTAGCGAAGCCTTCACACCGCGCCCCACCTCTCTCTCGCAGAGGGGTGGGGTGTGTCCCCCGGGACCATACTCGCCCTGGCGCATACTCGGGGATGCAGTGAAAATCGGCATGACCTGCTCGCGGTCACGGATAACAAAATGAATTTATTGCTGAACGAAAGCTTGATCTTTAATTTTTTCGTTCTGCTGTTTACCGGGTCTTCAATGAGCTTTGATGTGACACAGAGACGAATTCCCAACTGGCTGAACCTCGCCGGAATCGGGGGTGGAATGGTGCTCAATCTTTGGAAGGGAGCGCCGCAGTTTTTTGACAGCCTTTTGGGCTGCGGCGCGGGAGTGGGGATTCTCTTGATCCCCTTCGCGTTCGGCTGGCTCGGCGCCGGCGACGTAAAATTCTTTGGAGCCGTAGGAGCCATCTTCGGGCTGAGCTGGATCCCACGGCTCTTCTTCTACTCTTCTGTCCTTGGCTTGGCATCGGCATTGATCTCATGCGCCGCGACCCGAGGAATCGTGAAGCAACTTTTTAAGGGGACGCTTACGATACCTTATGGCGTCTCCATCGGATTGGGAGCGTTGATCGCATTTTATCTGGACTCGCAGGGAAAGTGGGCCGGCTTCTAAAGGAGGGCGTCGTATGAATCAGAGACTCAAAATCGCCGTCATTGCCGCCGTGGTCTTCGGCTTTATCGCCGCTTACGGCACGTACAACTTTTTACGCCAACAGAAGGCGGCTACGGAAGCCATGAAAAAAGCGTCCCAGAACGTGGTGGTTGCCGCCAAGGACGTGCCCGCCGGGACGACCATCGACGAAAAGGCGATTAAAGGGGGGATGCTGAAGGAGGTCGCGTGGCCGAAGGCTTCCGTGCCCGCCGGTTCTTTCGTATCGACGCAACAACTCGTCGGCAAGATCGTCAAGGTCAAGACCGTGGCCGGCGAGCCGATTCTCCAATCAAGAATCTCCGGCGAGGGCATGGGGCTCACGGTTCGCCTGAGCGCCGGCTATCGGGCGATGTCGGTCAAAGTCGATGAGATCATCGGCGTGAGCGGTTTCATCTCTCCGGACGATCGGGTGGACGTGATCGCCACCGTCGCCGCGCCGGGGAAAAATTCTCATGAAGAGAAAATGTCCAAGATCGTTTTGCAAGATAAGCGGGTGCTTTCCGTGGCCCAAAACGTGGAACAAAAAGAAGGCAAGGCCCAGGTCGCCCGTTCCATTACATTGGAAGTGACTCCCGACGAGGCGGAGAGGCTTTCGTTGGTCCAGCTCGAAGGTCAAACCATTCTCGCGCTTCGCGCCGTCGGAGACGAAAAATTGGTCCAGACGCGGGGAAGCACGACGCGGGACCTTCTTGCCGTAAGCGCTGCTCCTAAGAATGGAAATGTATCGGCTGTCGCACCGGCAAAACATCGAGTCGAGCTGTATTTAGGAACTAAAAAATCGGTGGCGGAATTCTAGGAGGGAAAAAACGTGAGGTCTCATTTTTGTTTATCGACAGTCGCAGCCAAACGGTGGAGCGTCCGCCTGCTGATTTTTGCCGGCCTGTTGCTCGTTCAAGCAAGCGCCGCGGCCCAGGATGGCCCTCCCTCCATTACCGTGACCGTCAACAAGTCTTTGATCCACCGCCTGGACCAAAAGGCCACGAGGGTTTCCGTAACCCAGCCGGAGATCGCCGACGTATCCGTCGTGGCTCCGGATCAAATTCTCATCAACGGAAAATCGGTCGGCGCGACTTCACTGGTGGTTTGGAACCAGCAGGGAACCGCCACCAACTTCGACCTTCTGGTGGTGGCCGACGTCGGCGCGTTGCAGAGGCAGCTCAAGATTATTTTCCCCGATGAGAACATCCGGGCTTCGACCTCCGGACCTGCGATCGTGCTCCGGGGCGAAGTATCGAATGAAGTGATTTACGACAAGGTCTTGGAAATCGCCCAGACCTATCTCCCACCGGCGCCGGCCAAGGAAGTCGCTCCGATGCCAAGCCAGACTGTCTCGGTCAGCACGCCGGCGATTCGCCTGCCGCAGACGGGTACGGCTTTTGCCGGCGGCGGACAACTCGCCTTTACCGAGGAATCGTCCCTGACCGACGTCGGCCGATGGGGCAACAGAAGAGCCATACAAGGGATCGTCGATCTCCTAGTGATACGCGAGGTGCAGGAAATTCAGTTGGACGTCATCGTCGCCGAAGTTTCGCTGACCAAGCTTAGAGAGCTGGGTTTAGACTTCCAGGGCGTCTTCAACAACCAGACAGCGGTCCTCAGCAGGAGCGGAACCCAGACCGGTTTTCCGTCAGGCAGTCTCATCGGCGACACCGGCACTTTCCCGCCGACGACCACGATTGGCGGGGGCGCTTCCGCCGCAATGGCTTATTTTGGAAAGAGATACCAAGTCGCGAATGTTTTTCGCTTGTTTCAGAATCGCGATGTAACGCAAATTCTCGCGCAGCCCAGGCTGGTGATGAAAAATGGGCGCTCGGGAGGTTTTCTGGCCGGAGGAGAGTTTCCGATTCCCATCGCGACTCGCGATCAAGTCACCGTGGAATTCAAACCATTCGGAGTGCGACTGGACTTTGTCCCCACCATCACATGGTCCAAGACCATCGACCTCAGAGTTTTTCCGGAGGTCAGCGAAATCGATCAATCGGTGTCGGTCTCGGTATCAGGCATTGCCGTACCCGGATTGAAGGTCCGCAGGACCGTGAACCGCGTGGAGATGCATGAGGGTGAGTCCCTGGTGATCGGCGGCTTGTTCGACCGCAAGACCCTTAGAGACCTTACCAAGATCCCGTTCCTGGGCGACATCCCGATCCTGGGGACGCTCTTTCGCAGCACGCGCTTTAGAGATCAGGAAACCGAGCTGATTTTCGTGATTACACCGAAGATCGTGAAGCCGTTGAAAGCCGGGGAGAAGCCGGAAATTCCGTCGGTTGAAAAGTATGACGACCCGGATATGCGCCAGGTCCCGCTGTTCGGTGATCCGGCGCCTACGCCTCAGGAACAGCCATGATCAACTCATAAGGAGGAGGTCACACCCATAGCGGGGAGGGTCTGAAAGAGACCAAAAAGTTACGGGGCAAAAATCATATTATGAAGATACCCGTCGTATTGATAGGACAAGATAATCTCTCACTGGCCTCCTTGCGCCAGCAGATTGAAAAGGAACGCGACTTTATCGTCAGCGATAAAATCCGCGGCTTTGACGATGCCTTCGAGAGCCTCAGAACGAAGACCGGTCCGGGCATAGCCATTTTTGATCTGAGCCGCGAACCGGCCAAGGCATTGACGCTGGCGCAGGAAGTCAAGCTCAAGCTCCCTCAAGTTCGTCTGGTGGTGACTGCCGGAAATAAAGATCCGGAAATCATCCTGGAAGCGATGCGCTCCGGAGCTGAAGAGTTTTTGTCTCAGCCGTTCCACTGGCCGACCGTGTTGCAGTCTATGGGGCGGATCCGAGCGAAGATCGATCTTCAAGCGCCGAAAGGCTCCCAGCACGGCGAGATCATCACCGTGTTTTCCAATAAGGGGGGCGTCGGAACCACCACGATAGCGACCAATCTTGCCGTGGCTTTGGCGGCGAATCATCAAAAGTCGGTTTGCATCGTCGATCTTGTTTTGCAATTCGGCTCGGTGACGAGTTTTCTGAATCTCGAGGCCTACTACACCATTCTCGATCTGGTAAAAAACTTAAAGCAAATGGATCATATGTTGCTGGAAGGCTCTCTGGTCCAGCACGGCTCGGGCGTGAGGGTCCTCTCCGAGCCTTTCCGCGCCGAGGACGCCAATTCGATCAAGGCCGGCGACGTCGAGCATATACTCGCCGCTCTGGAGCAGTCCTTCGATTACGTGATCGTGGACACCCCGAAGGATTTCGACGACACGGTTTCGGTCGCCCTCGACCAATCGCACCAAATTCTCTTTGTCAGTGAAATGGATATCCCGTCCTTAAAAAGCAGCCGTAGAGCGTTGGAGCTCTTCGACCGGCTCGGCGGTTATGATTCGAAGATCCGGTTGATCTTAAACCGATATATAAAAAGTAAAATCATGACCGTGGAGGCCGTTGAACAGGCTTTGGGGATAAAGGTCTGCTGGACGCTGCCCAACGATTACCCCACGGTCATCGGAGCGGTTAACCAGGGGATCTCGATTCTGGAGAACGATCCGAAGTCTGAGATCGCCAAAGCTTATCGGGCCTTGGCCGACCGCATCACCGACGGCCTCTGGCTTTCCCAGGGCGCGACGCAGGAAGAAGAAAAAAAAGGCGGAATACTGGGCCAATGGATTCCCGCTCTGGGACGGAATCTCGCGAAGGTGAGGAAAGAGGCATAAGAACCGATGCGCCCTTCTGAAATCAATTTGAGCCGTAACGAAATTTCCCAGCTTGAGGGCAAACGTTTCTCTACGTCCGGGCACGGGGCGGTGAATGAGCAATTCTTTCAGGATTTAAAACTCCGCATCCACCGCAAGCTGATCGACACCCTCGACCTGTCGAAACTCTCCAGCTTAGAGGTGGAGATGGTGAAGGTGGAGATCCGCCGCATCCTCGAGGAAATGGTGATGGCGGAGTCGCTGCCGCTCAGCCGCGCCGACCGCGACCGGCTCGTGACCGAAGTTCAGCACGAGGCCTTCGGCCTGGGGCCGCTCGAATCTTTGATGAAAGATCCCGAGATCACCGACATCCTCGTCAACAATCACCGGCTGGTTTACGTCGAACGACACGGCAAACTGGAAAAGGCCAACGTCAGCTTCCGCGACGACGCGCATTTGATGCAAATCATCGACCGGATCGTCTCGCGGGTGGGCCGCCGGATCGACGAGTCGTCTCCCATGGTCGATGCGCGCCTTCCCGACGGATCGCGAGTGAACGCGATCATTCCTCCGCTCGCGCTGGACGGCCCCATACTCTCCATCCGGCGCTTCGGCGCCGATCCGCTGACCATGAAAAATCTTATCGAGTCCGACTCGGTGCCCGAGCAGGTGGCCGAAGTCCTGGCGGCCTGCGTCAAATCGCGCCTCAACATTCTCGTCTCCGGCGGAACCGGCGCGGGCAAAACGACGCTCCTCAACTGCCTTTCCAACTTTATTCCCGAGACGGAGCGGATCGTCACCATCGAGGATTCCGCCGAGCTGAAACTCCAGCAGGAGCACGTGGTCCGTCTCGAAACCCGTCCGCCGAACATCGAAGACAAAGGAATGGTGACGCAGAGAGATCTGGTCAGGAACGCGCTTCGTATGCGGCCGGACCGGATCGTTTTGGGCGAGGTGAGAGGCGGCGAGGCGCTCGACATGATTCAGGCGATGAATACGGGACACGACGGCTCCATCAGCACGGTCCATGCGAACACCGCCCGGGACGCGATCGCGCGGCTGGAAACGATGATGCTGATGTCGGGCGTCCGTCTTCCCGAAAGGGCCTTGCGGGAACAAATCGCCTCGGCCCTGGACGTGATCGTGCAATTGTCGCGCCTGAGCGACGGCAGCCGCAAGCTGATCGAGGTCTGCGAAGTCACGGGCATGGAAGGAGACATCATCACCACGCAGCAGATCTTTCAATATCGGCAGAAGGGCATTGAGGCCGGCAAAGTGATCGGGGAGTTTGCCGCAACCGGAGTCCTGCCAAGTTTCCTGGATCGCCTGGAGAGCCACGGACACAAGATTCCCAACAGCTATTTCCTTCCCGTCGTGCAATCCGCGAAGAAGAGGGCGATATGAGTTTGCTCATTATCGTCGTGTTCGCTTTCTTGGCCGCGGCGAGCCTGATCATCATGGCCCTTTTTCTGGCCACCGCCATCCAGACTTCGCCGCAAGCCCGCATCCGGAAAAGACTCGATGCCATCCTGAGCCGTCCGAATGCCTCGCAGGCGGAAGTGCGCGCCCTGCTCAAGGAATCGTCCTTCAGCGAAATCCCATGGCTGAACAACGCCTTGGATCGACTGGACTTCGTCCGCAGCATCACTCTCCTCTTGGAGCGGGCGAATCTGGATGTCAGCCCGGCGCTGTTTTTACTGTTCTCGTCCTTCACAGGAGCGATCACCTTGGCTTTCCTGACGCTGTTCGACTGGAGCTTTAGTATCGCTCTGATCGCCGGTATCGGCGCTTCCGCTCTTCCTTACCTGTACGCCCGGCAGCTTGGCCGAAGAAGGCTCAGGCGCTTTTTGGAGCAGATGCCCGACGCTCTGGACCTGATCGGCCAAGGCTTGCAGGCCGGCTTGGGATTGACCCAGTCGATGGTGTTCGTCGCCAAGGAAATGCCCGACCCCATCGGGACGGAATTTTCGGTCTTCATGGAAGAAATAAACCTGGGGCTTCCGCTCGCAGACGCCTTGAAGGGACTGCAGGAAAAGATACCGCTCCAGGAAGTGCGCCTTCTGACCATTGCCATGGGCGTGCAGAGAGAAATCGGCGGCAGCCTGGCGGAGATGCTCAAAAACCTGGCGGACGTCGTGCGCGATCGGTTCAGGATCGAAAGGCAGATCAAAAGCCTAACGGCCCAAAACCGCATGAGCGCTTGGGTTGTTTCCTCGCTGCCGCCGGTCTTGGCCGCTTTTATGTTCTCCATGGACGCGAAATTGATGAACGAAACTTTTAACAATCCCATGGGGCGGACGATGTTGCTGCTCGCGTTGAGTTTCGAAGTCGTCGGAATTTTCGTCTTCCGCAAGATTATTCAGGTGCGCATCTAGCGGGCGGCGGATTTATGGAATTGCTTTTGGCCATCGGCATATTCGGTCTCGTCGGAAGTTTTTTATATATATTCCTGGCGCCAAAGCCGGCGGCCCAACATGAAATCATCCAGCAGCGCATCGGCGCAATCGCAGCCGTTCAGACAAAAGCGCCCTCTTCGGTCCGGGTATCAGACACCCAGGAACAAACGATCTGGGAACGGATTGGGAATTTCTTTCTTGGCGAGAAAGAGCTGCCGGCGAAGTATGACAAGTCGCGCCGGCTTCTCTATCGGGCCGGCTATCCGTGGGAGCGGGCCGTGCGCATCTTCTGGGGCGTGCGCATCTTCCTGGCCGCGTTTTTCGGGCTGATCTCGATCGGCTTGGCTTTCGTATCTCTCACCCCCTTGCCCAAGATGGTTTTGCTGGTCGCCGCATTCGCCGCGGCGGGATACTTCCTGCCTCAACTCGCTCTCCAACGCAAAGCCAAGGCGCGCACGTTGGCCATACGCGATTCCCTGCCCGACACTTTGGATCTCCTTGTCATCTGCGTCGAGGCCGGCCTGGCCATGGACGCCGCCTTGGTTCGTGTAGCGAAAGAACAGGCGGAGCAAGGATTGATCATCGGCGAGGAGTTCCAGTTGATGACCCGGGAGATCCATGCCGGCATGGCGCGACGGGAGGCCCTTTCCCGGCTGGCCGAGCGGACCGACCTCGATGAGCTGAGAGGCCTGCTGACTTTCCTGAACCAAACGGAAGAGCTGGGCGGAAGCGTCGGCCGCTCGCTCAGAGTCTACGCGAGCACGATGCGCGACAAGCGCAGCCACAAGGCGGAAGAGGCGGCCAGGAAGGCGGTCATCAAGCTCGTCTTTCCAATCGCTCTTTTTGTCCTGCCCGCGCTGTTCTTGGTTATCTTCTCGCCGATTGTCATCAGCATCGCCAAGCTGCTTGTCAGCACCGGGAGTCACTAACATGCCGATCATTAACCTCGACAAGAACACGTGGCTCGCGACCAAAGTCAGAAAAGCCGACAGCTTTTTAACCCGGCTGGTGGGACTGATCAAAAGAAATAAGCTTGGCCCCGAAGAGGCGCTCTGGCTGATCCCCAGCAAAGGGGTTCACACCGTCGGGATGAAGTTCCCTATCGACGTCATCTTCCTGGATAAGAACTATAAAGTCGTGGACGTAGTTCCGGCCATGGTTCCCTATCGCGCCACCAAGATTCATCTGACGGCTTACAGTGCCTTGGAGTTGCCCAAAGGCGCGATCGGAAAATCTCGCACCGAACCGGGAGACCGGCTGGACATATCGCAGGCGGAATCCTCGGCGGTCGATGATTTGAGAGAGACCCAACTGAACGAAGTCGGGTAAACGAAATCATGCAGAAGCCATTTCTTTACAGGTACGCAGAGTCCCAAGGCGGACAGGTCATCGTTCTGGCCGCTTTATTGCTGATTCCGGTTGTAGGCATCATCGGGGTAGCCATAGATGCAGGCTTCCTTTTCCAGCTCAAAAGGAACATGCAGACGGCCGCTGATAGCGCTGCCGTTGCGGGAGCCCTAGAGACACGGAAGGGCAGTAACATAACTGCGATCACCACGGCGGCCGAGGACGACGCGGCCTTAAACGGGTTTACAAAAGGGGTGGACAACGTAAACGTCACAGTCAACAGTCCGCCAGCGAGCGGGCAGTATAGCGCCAGCGACGACTATATCGAGGTGATCGTTAATCAGAGGAAATCGACCTTCTTTATCCGCGTCCTGTCTCTCATCTCATCCGACGACTTCAGCACCGCCACAGTTGCGGCCCGGGCTGTCGCCGGCCCTAAGCCTTTGCCCGAGTGCATCTGGGCACTGAATCCCTTGGCGGTCACGGGATTGACGGTCGCTGGCACCGCCAGTATTAACGCCGCAGAGTGCGGCGTCTATGTCAGATCAAGCTCGAGCACTGCGATGATCCTCAATGGAGGCGCGTGTGTGCACGTCAAAGAAATCGACATCGTGGGAAACTACACAGGCGGTTGTGCCACCCCCACCCCAAGAACCAACGCTCCGGCAAAGTCCGATCCGCTGAGAAGTCTACCGGCGCCCACCCCCAGTCTCCCCTGCATTCTACCGCTGCCGACACAGCGGAATTTTAACCCGGGTACTTATTGTACGATTGCCGTCAGTGGCAACGAGGCGTGGACCTTCAATCCAGGCACCTATTATATCGTCGGCGGCTTCACGATAGGCGGTAACGCAACCGTCACGGGCAACGGGGTAACTTTTTATATCGCAGCAGGAGGAAGCGTCAGCTTCGCCGGAACCGGTGCAGTGAGGCTCTCGGCTCCGACCAGTGGAACCTATAAAGGTGTTCTCCTGTTCCAGGGCCGCACTAACCCGATTCCGGCCGCGATGTCGGGAGGCTCTAACAAAATCTTCAATGGGACAATCTACGTTCCCGGCGCCGTCCTTTCTTTTTCAGGAGGGAGTTGCTCCGAATCTCGCACTGTGCTCATTGCCGATATTATCACAATTTCGGGTTCAACCTGTTTTGCGCAGCCCACGAACGCTCCATCGGGCCCCGGAAATGTAGTGCTCGCGGAATGAATATGAAATCTATATCGAATAAGGGCCAAGCCCTGGTTGAATTTGCTTTGCTCTTGCCGTTTCTCGTCCTGCTGCTCCTGCCGACGATCGATCTGGGACGAATCTTTTATTTTGCAATGGCGGTGACCCAGGCGGCGCGCGCGGGCGCGGAGTATGGATTTCACAATCAGACGGATTCTGCGGGCATGACGGCGGCGGCAGTGGCTACCGGCGCCGACGTAGGCTTGACCACAAGCGACGTGACCACAGCCGACATGTACTGGCGCTGTCCGAGCGATGCAACGACGACGAAGCATACCAATTTTCCAATCCCACCGGCAAGCTGCGGGACCGGCATCGCGGCTGTCGTCTACGTCAGGATCGTAGTCACCAAGGACTTTAGCCTGCTTTACAGCTATCCCTGGGTCGCCGACACGCTTACAATAACAAGATCCGCAGAAATGCGGGTGCAATAAGGATGAGAAAAGTGATTCGAGGCGAGGCGGGCCAGAGCACCGTAGAGTTTGCCCTGATCCTCCTCCTTTTCCTGATGGTAATCTTGGGCATCTTTGAAGGCAGTCGATTGATCTTTGACTACAACATTGTCTCGGAAGCCGCGAGAGAGGGAGTTCGCTATGCCACGGTTCGCGGGAGCGCCTGTGCTCTTCCCGACGGCTCCTCCTGTACCGCCTCCGCGACCCAGATCAGTGGCTACGTTCAGAGCAAAGCCGTAGGGCGGCCTGTGACCGTGAACGTGACCTGGCCCGCCCCCCCCGACCCAGGGAGCACCGTCGTGGTCCAAGTGACCTCTTCTTTCACGCCCGTGGTGTGGTTTATCCCGGCCGTCGACCTCTCAAGCGAAGCCCGAATGGTGATCGCCCGCTAGGTCGCTTGCGCTCAAAATCTTCGAGTATTTTGGAAACCAATTCGTCGTTGGCTGTCTAGACAGCCATCTTGCTGAGTTCCGAATGGGAATAACTTTGCTCGGCTGCCGCGGCAAATTTTGCTAGCTTGCGATAGAGTGTTCGGGGAGATATGCCAAGCAACTCGGCGGCCTTCATCTTGTTGTTATCAGACTTTCGGATTGCCTCCTCCACCACTTCCCTTTCAGCCTGCTCGATGGTCCGAATCGCCTTGGCGCCGATCTCTACCCGGTGACCGGTCGCGTACTGCTGCAAATGCATCGGCAGGTCGGCGACGGTCACGTACTCCTCATCCGAAACCATCAGCGCGCTCTCGATCACATTCTTGAGTTCCCGGACATTGCCCGGCCATGGATAATCCAAAAACAACGCCTTGACCGAGCTGCTTAACTTTTTTGCTGGTTTGGGATTCGGCCCACAAGCCCGGCGGATAAAGTGCTCGACCAAAGGCAGAACATCTTCCCTGCGCTCATACAGCGGCGGCAAGATGATGCGGGCGCTGTTCAATCGATAATAAAGGTCCTTGCGAAAGCTGTCGTTCGAGATGGCCTGCTCGAGATTTCGGTTGGTCGCGGCGACAATGCGCACGTCGGCGGTTTTAGCCGAAGAGTCTCCGATCCTGTAGTATTCGCGGCTTTCCAAAAAGCGCAAAAGCTTCAGTTGAATATTCGGAGAGAGATCTCCGATCTCATCGAAAAACAGCGTTCCCCCTTCGGCAGACTCGATCAGCCCCATTTTGTTCTTATCGGCTCCGGTGAACGCGCCTTTGACGTGTCCGAATAGCTCGCTCTCGACCAGGGTATCCGGAATCGCGCTGACGTTGCACGGAACGAACGGCCCGGTCTTTCTCGGACTCTCATCGCAAATGTAGCGAGCCACCACCTCTTTACCGGTGCCCGTCTCGCCGGTGATTAGGATGGTTACGTCGTGCTTGGCATAACGAGTTGCCAAGTCCAGGACCTCGCGGAACTTTGTCCCTTCCGCGATTATTTGCTGCGAGAATGATTCTTCCGGCCGAGGACTGTCGGCCTCGATCTGGCAGCCAAGAAGGTATTGAAGGTTTTGGGGAAACTCGGCATGAAAGGTAACCAGCGTAGCGCTTGAGCCGCCGATCCTGGACCGATAAACGAACTTCTCCCAGCCCGGGCCCTGGCACATGGCGACATCAACGAAGATATATTTGACCTGATCTAAAAGGAAGGAGTAGGCACGTTCGGCTTCTTCCCAGCTACTGCTCAGATGGATCGATAAGCCCCGCTCTTCGAGGGACTTTTGAACCGGAGCGACCGGAGCGCCCAGTCCGTAAATCACCAGTGTGTGGATATTGGACATTATTTAGTCTGGTCGTCGCGATAATGTTTCAAATGGATGCTCGCAGCATGGATGGAACGTCCCAGTACACAAAAGTTCTCTCTAAGTCCATCTTGATCCTTGGAACTCCAATCCCTTCAATTCTGCTAATGGCCCTGCCATAGCGAGGGGGCTAACCGGGCAAAGAATGGCAGCACTCTTACCTCCTAGAGCTATCGGCAGATTCTGCCGTAACATTAAGTGGGCTAAAGGCCCCTCACCCGTTGGATTCAACAGCGCAACGATTCGAAGGACTTAGCTTCTTACGAGGATTTATGGGTCAGTACGAGTCGGTATTACAATCGGCTGCCGATCAGGCACGATTCAGGTCGAGATCGAGACCGCGAAGCGCCTGCCAATGGCCGGCTGTGCCTACTACGCGATCGGGAAGCCCGTATATCGACACCTTAATTTTCTCTTGAACAGCCTTCCAACCGAGAGTAGACTTTTCACTCAACTAGTTTCGAAGTTATCGAAGAGAGATTTCACCGGTTCGCCTTTTCGGACAAGAACTCCAGGACTTCTTGCGGATGCTCCTCGGCGTTCTTCACCGTCTGCCAATGTTTTCTGACCTTGCCGTCCGCGCCGATCACGACCGTCGAGCGGATCGTGCCTTCGACCGTTTTGCCGTACATTATCTTTTTGCCCCAAGCGCCGTAGGCGCGCATGACCTTGGCCTCGGGATCTGAAAGCAATACGAATGGCAGGCGATAGGCGGTTTTAAATTTATCGTGCGACGCGGGACTGTCTTTGCTGACGCCGAGAACCGCGGCGCCCGCTTTTTGCACGTCTTGGTTTAAGTCTCTGAAGCCGCAGGCTTCCTTCGTGCCATCCGGGCGTGTTGTCTCTGGGATAAAAGTAGAGAACGACCGTTTTCCCGTTGTAGTCTTTGAGCCGATGGCGCTTGGCGTCGCTTCCTTCGAGTTCGAAATCCGGCGCCTTCTTTCCCTCCAGGTTCATCGCGTCCTCCGTTCCGTGCGCCCGGTTCCTAGAGATAACGGCTATATGACAAATACCAAGGCCGGTCAACGACCCGCGCCGGATTGTTAACCATCAGTGGCGGCGCTATAGTTTCGGTGATGGCCAAGACGACTCCTCTCGTAGATATTCACCGCGTGCACGGCGCAACGCTCGTCGAACAAGACGGCTGGGTCTTGCCGGCCCGTTTCGGCGCGCCGCTGGAGGAATACCAGGCCGTCCGCTCGGCCGTAGGACTCTTTGACATGTGCGACTACGCCGCGGTCGAGCTCACCGGGCCGGACCGCGCCTCCTATCTTCAGGGCATGGTCAGCAACGACGTTAAAAAACTCACGCTGGGAAGCGGAGTCTATGCAGCCGTGCTCGACGTGAACGGCAAGATCCTCGCGGATTTGAGAGTTCTTTGTGCTGAAGAGTCTTTAATCATTTTACTGAAGGACTTCTTGAAAGAAAAAGTCATCGCCCAACTGAACCGCTATCTCGTGGCGGACGACGTCGAGATCAGCGACGCCGCCGGGCGTTATGGAATGATTTCCCTTCAGGGCCCGCACGCCTTCCTTTTATTGAATGCCGCCGCTCCCCATCAGGACCCGCCCGTGCATATGAACGAGCATCGTGTGCTCCGCATCGTAGAGCGGGAGGTCCGAGCGATTCGCGCGACCCACACCGGCGAAGAAGGGTTCGATCTCTTGATGGAGGTCGAAAATCTCGCGCAGGTCGTCGGCGAAATCGAAAGGGCCGGAACGGCGCTCGCTCTCCGCTGGGCGGGGCTCCAGGCGCAGGAAATCCTTCGGGTCGAGGCCGGCCTGCCGCGCTACGGCATCGACATGGACGAAGATAATTTATTGCTGGAGACCGGCCTGGAGCACGCCGTGAGTTTCAACAAAGGCTGTTACATCGGCCAGGAAGTGATCGAGCGCGTGCGCTCGCGCGGCCACGTCAACCGGAAACTCGCCGGCATCGCGCTCGACGGGGAAAGCCCGGCGCAGCGCTGCGACAAGATCCATGCCGACGGAAAAGAAATCGGCCGAGTCACCAGCTCGGTTTTTTCGCCGAAGATCGGTCGGCCCATCGCTCTCGGCTACGTGCACCGCGATTACTGGGCGCCGGGCACGACGGTCTCCGTCGAACGAAACGGCGAGCGGATCGGCGGCATGGTTACAGCCCTGCCTTTCGTGTATTCGACTTCCCCTTGAAAGCCGCTGGGAGCTGGGATAGATAATCGCACTCCAGGAAAGAAAGGAGATCCAAGGATGGCAGCATTCGTTAAGGTGTGCAAAAAAACAGATATCCCGGCAGGATCTGGCAAGACCGTTGACGTTAACGGCAAAGCGGTTGCTCTCTTCAACGTAGATGGAAACTTTCACGCCGTCGATAATACTTGCCTGCACCGCGGCGGACCTCTCGGCGAAGGCGAGCTGGACGGCAAAATCGTTACCTGTCCCTGGCACGGTTGGAGGTACGATGTAACGACCGGCACAAACGAACTCACCCCGTCGGTGACGGTGGCCAAATATGAAGTAAAGGTCGAGGGGGAGGACGTACTGGTCGCCGCGTAGACTTTCAATCTCAGCGTTCGGCAAGTTGACCGTTCGTACTTCGACTAAGCTCAGCACGAACGGTAAAACTGGGACCGGTCATCCTGAGCCCGTCGAAGGATGACTCAGCGTTCCTTACAAAATCTTTCTAACTTCGATTGATTTTATCCAGCTCCTCCAGCAGCTCTTTGTTCTCGGGAATTCCCTTGTCGTATTCTTTGCGGTAGCGGATCATGCCCCGCTTGTCGATGATGACGACGGTCCGCTTGGGGTATCCTTCCGGGCGCAGACAATTGTAGAGGGCGGTCACCGCTCCGTGCGGATAAAAATCCGACAGCATCGGGAAATTGATTCCGCCCATCTTCTCGGCGAACGCCTTGTGTGAAAAAACCGAATCGACGCTTACGCTCAGAACCTGAGCGTCTCTGGCCTCGAACTCCTTGCGGTCGGCTTCGAGGTTGGTCAGCTCCTGCTGTCAGCCGCCGGTGAAATCCAGCGGATAAAACGCCAGCACGACGCTCTTCTTGCTGGCAAAGTCTTGCAAGCCGACTTTTTGTTCCCGCGATACGGGAAGAGTGAAATCGGGTGCCTTCTGGCCCACATCGACGGTCGCCATACAAATCCTCCTTTAAAATCGAATCGTCCAGTAATCCATTACTTCATTTTGGCGCCGAGGTAAACCCTGATGTAATCTCTCAACGCCTCGCGCGTACTGTCAAAGCCGAGGTCGTCCCAGGGAATTTCCCGAGAATCGAACGTGGCGGCCTCGACGGACTCGTCGCCGGCTTCGAGCTGGCCGCCGATCACCTCCGCCGCGTAGACTACGATCACGTTGGGAGAACCCTTGTACGAATACACGCCGACGACCGGCCCGAGACGAACGTCGAGACAGGATTCTTCCCGCGTCTCGCGAATCGCCGCGTCCATAACGCTTTCGCCGCGATCGACGTAGCCGCCGGGAAAGACCCACTTGCCGAGCGCCGGCTCGACGCCGCGGCGCAGCAGGACCACGCGTTGGTCGATCGTGAACAACGTCCCGGCGACGACCTTTGGATCGAGATAAAAAATAAACGAGCATCCCGCGCACACGAGCCGCTTGGGCTCGCCGGCCTTCATCAGACGACGTTCCAAACCGCCGCCACACTGCGGGCAAAAACGATACTCGACGTGGCCGTGGCCGTGCTCTTTTAGGTGCGCCATTTTTCTTATTTATCTTGGGACCTCAGGCTTCCGTGTGATGCAAGGCTCGGAAATCGCACCGCCGAGGCGCGGAGGGCACGTCCTTCGACTAAGCTCAGGATGCGCAGCTATGAAGGAATTCCGCTCGTGGTGAGCTTGTCGAACCATGCGAACTCCGTGTCTCGGTGGTGAATGATTCTTCACAGGAAACCCTGAATAGCCTTTATCTTAGACTCGGTTGAAACAAAAGAGGGTATTCGGTAAGCCTTAGCCATGCTGCGCGCCGTGATCTTCGACTTCAATGGAATTTTGGTGAACGACGAGCCGATTCATTGGGAATTGTTCCGCAGAGTTCTGCTCGAAGAGGGCTTGGCGCTTAGCGACAAGGAATACTACGAGCGCTATCTCGGCATGGATGACCGCGGCTGCTTCAGGGCGGTTTTCCAAGACCGGGGACGGTCGTTGAACGACGCCGCGCTCGCGAAGTTGATCAAGCGCAAGGCGGAATACTATCGCGCGTCGATCGCCGATCGCATGGTCGTTTTTCCCGGCGTGAAGGAGCTGGTGCCGGAGCTTGCCGCGCGCTTTCCGCTCGCCGTCGCCTCGGGCGCGCTGCGCGACGAAATCGAGCTAGTCTTGCAAAGCTTCGGCTTGAGAAATTTATTTCGTGCGATCGCGAGCGCGGAAGACGTCGCCGAAGGCAAGCCCGATCCCGGGATCTTTTTGAAAGCCCTTCAGACGCTCAACGATGAGTCCGGCGAGTCGGGGCCAGGCAAGGAATTGATTCGCCCTTCCGAGTGCCTCGTGATCGAGGACTCCAAGGAGGGAATCCTGGCCGCGCACCGCGCCGGCATGAAGTGCCTGGCGGTCGCCAACTCCTATCCCGCCCACGATCTCGCCTCGGCGAACGCCGTGGCCGACAGCCTGAAAGACGTGACCGTCGCGCTGCTCGAATCCCTGTTCAAGTAATTCTTGCAGACTTCTTCTGCGCCGGTTTTCTTGCTCATGCCTCACGCCTCTCGCCTCATGCCTATCGGTACGGTGTTTGCTGCGGCCGGATGGTGATTTCGACCGGGCACGAAGTTGTCGGCAAAGACAGCACGAACAACACGGTCTCCGCGATATCGTCCGGCTGGATCATCTTGCTGCGGTCCAATCGTTTGTTGGGCGGAATCAACGGCGTATCCACGAATCCCGGAAGGATCACGGAAACTTTGATGCCGTATTCGCGCACCTCTTCGAAAAGCGACTGCGTGAATCCGATCACGCCGAATTTCGACGCCGAGTACGCGGCGGTGTTCGCCGAGCCCGCTTTGCCGGAGATCGAACCGATGTTGATGACCGCCCCGCTCTTTTTTTGCAGCAGCGTCGGAAGAACCAGGCGGGTCATGATCATCGTCGCTCGCAGGTTGACCTGAAGCGTCCTGTCCACCTCTTCGATCTTGCTGTTCGCCACCGGCGCGGTTTTTCCCCATCCCGCGTTATTGACCAGAATATCGATCGACTCCCACTCTTTCAGCGTGCGCTCGACGAGACGCTCCATATCTTCGTCGCGCGTGACGTCCGTTGGCAAGACGAGCGCGTCGCCGTCACTGCTCCTGATCTCCTCGGCCACGGCGCGCAGCTCCGGCTCGCTCCGCGCCGCGAGCGCCACGCGCGCGCCGGCCCGGCTCAGCGCCAGGGCGATCGCCCGGCCGATGCCGCGGCCCGCGCCGGTGACGATCGCGACTTTATTCGTCAAAGACTTCATAAATTCGCCGGCGCATGAACTCAGTGCACGGTCGAAGGCTCGATCGGCGCGGGCGGGTGCGCGACCGGCGAGCCATGATGATGGATCAACAGCCAGCCCTCCGGACGCTTTTCAAAGATGTTCGTCGTCAATACGACCGCGGCGACCGACTCTTGGCCGACACGGTTGGTGAGGTTTTCGTACAGCGTTACCCATGCCAGAGAATCGCGCACCTCGACCCGCGCTTCGGTCAGCACAAAGCGGATCTCGTCCGTATTCTCGAAAATTCTGCGCCAGCTCGTCATGACCGGCTCCCATCCCCGCAACATTTCCCAGCCGGGGTGAAAACATTGGATGGTGTCCGCCTTGAGCCAGACGCGCTCCATCCGCGCGATATCGAAGCTCTCGAAAGCCCGGTAAAAGTTTTCGTTCGCCGTATAAACGGCTCTTTGTTCGCTGGTCATGATTGCTGAGCCTCAGTGCAACGGCCTGGGCGCCATGAAGACGAGAAGGACGAGGCGATCCGGTCCGGGGTTCGTGACACCGTGCTTCTGTCCGGACGGGGCCATCACAATCTCTCCGTCGCCCAGCTCTCTTTCCTCGGTTCCAACCTGAAAGGCCCCTTTGCCCTTCACGACATAATAAATTTTGTCCGAGCCTTCGTGCGCGTGCGCCGCCTGGCTTTGGCCCGGCTCGAAGCAATAGAGATCGCAGAACAGCCGCTCGGTCTCGAAAAGACCGTTCTTCTTCATCTTGTCCGCCGCGAACTGCATCGCCGCGGAAATTTTTTTAAAGTTGGCCATCGCCGTCTCCTTCGAACTCATTGCTTTCATACAGCGCGCCAACCCTGCAAATCAAGAGGAAATTGTTAGATTGCTTCATTGAGGAACCCGCCGGCCTGGGTGTGTCTCGTAGGGCCGATGCGTCGCCCGAGAAATATCCAAGCGTACTTTAGAATTCCACCCTAGAAAACTCGTGCCGCGTAACACCGCCGTATCGCATCGGCCCGGAGAGATACTCCCAGGCCAGCGGTTAGCGGTAAGTCGATGGGTCTTTTTCAACGGCTGTGTTATCTTGACCGCATGAATTCCGTTCTGGTCCGCTATCACGAAATCGCCTTGAAGAAAGGCAACCGTCCTTACTTTATCGACCTGCTGAAGAGAAACCTGGTTTCGGCGGTCGGCGGTCTGCCGCTCACCGAGGCGAAGACGCTGCAAGGGCGAATTCTTCTTTCCTTCGGCGCAGAAGCGCCTCGGGAAGAAATCGGCCGGCGACTCGAGCGCGTCTTCGGCGTCGCCAATTTCTCCTTTGTCGAGCGCATGCCTGCGGACATCGACGAGATCGAAAAACGGATCGTTCAAGCGCTGGACGGCAAACAGTTCGCTTCTTTCCGCATCGACGCGCGCAGAGCGGACAAAGATTTTCCGCTCACGTCTCCCGACATCAATCGCAAGCTCGGAGCCGCCGTCAAGGCGAAGAGCGGCGCCCGCGTAGACCTGGAAAACGCCGAGCTCACCGTATCGGTCGAAATCCTGCCGCGCACGGCGTTCTTCGGCTTCGATAAAATTGCTGGCGCCGGCGGCCTGCCCGTCGGCGCCAGCGGCCGGGTCGTTTCGCTTATCTCCGGCGGCTTCGATTCTCCCGTGGCGGCTTACCGAATGATGCAGCGGGGCTGCCGGCTCATCTTCGTTCATTTTCACAGTGCGCCTTATTTGGACAAGACTTCACAGGAAAAATGCCGCGCGCTGGTGAAGCTCCTTACGCGACACCAGTTCACCTCTCGCCTTTACCTGGTCGCGTTCGGCGAGATTCAGCGCCAGATCGTCGCCGGAGTTTTACGGCCTTTGCGCGTCGTGCTCTATCGCAGGATGATGCTGAGGATCGCTGAAGCGATCGCGAAGAAGGAAAAAGCGCAAGCCCTGGTGACCGGTGAGAGCCTGGCGCAGGTTGCGTCGCAAACGTTGGAAAACCTCGCCGTCATCGGCAAGGCCGCGACTCTTCCCTTGCTTCGTCCGCTGGTCGGCATGGACAAGCAGGAGATCATCGATCAAGCGCGCAGGATCGGCACGTTCGAGACATCGGCGACGCCGGACCAGGACTGCTGCCAGCTTTTCGTGCCCAAGCATCCGGCGACCAAGGCAAAACTCGCCGACGTCGAAGTAGCGGAAGCGAAGATCGATTTTCTGGCGCTGGTTCAACTCGGAGTGGAAGGCGCACAGGTTGAAGAATTCAAATTTCCAGAGTGACTTTGCGGCCTTGGCGTCTTGGCGCGATGAAGAATTCGGATCGGATAAAAACGATCTCGCGCAAAGACGCAAAGAGCGCCAAGGAAAACGGTGAACAACCGGTAGAAAATGAAAGTCGGAATTATCGGCGGCGGACCCGCAGGTCTCTACTTCGCACTGCTGATGAAGAAACACGACCCGCAGCACGAGATCGAGATCGTAGAGCAGAACCCGCCCGACAGCACTTACGGCTGGGGCGTCGTTTTTTCGGGCCGCGCCTTGTCATTCCTGGAAGAGAGCGACCGCGATTCCTACGCCGATATCGCCCGCAGGCTTGAACTTTGGGACCAACAAGGGATTGTCCACAAAAGTCAAAGGGTCGCGATTCGCGGCGGCACATTTTCCGGGCTCGCTCGAATCGACCTCTTGCGCATTTTACAAGAACACTGTCGGAAAGCCGGCGTAATATTCCACTTTCAAACCCGGGTCTCCGATCCGGAGCTTTTTTCCGACTGTGACCTCGTCGTCGGCGCGGACGGCGTCAACAGCATCGTGCGGCAGAAATATCGGGAACACTTTCAACCGACGCTGGACGTGCGGTCGAACAAATATGTCTGGTACGGAACGAATCAGCGGTTCGACTCCCTGACCTTGATCTTTCGCCAAAACCAAGACGGTGTCTTCGTCGCCCATTCTTACAGCCACAGCAAAAGCGCCAGCACTTTCATCGTCGAGTGCGATGCGCCCACCTGGGTTAAAGCAGGCTTTGAATCGATGACCGACGAAGAAAGCCGCAGTTACTGCGAGGAGGTCTTCAAAGACGATCTGGGCGGCCACACGCTGCTGTCGAACAAGTCCGTGTGGATTAATTTCGTCGTGGTGGGTAACCGGCGCTGGAGCTATAAAAACATCGTGCTGATCGGCGACGCGCTCCGCACGGTGCACTTTTCCATCGGCTCAGGCACGAGAACGGCGTTCGAAGACGCGATCGCGCTGTACCGGACCTGTGCGGCGAACGAAAACGTTGAAGCGGCGCTGGGTGAATTTGAGCGAAGCAGAAAGCCGACCGCCGATCGGCTGCTCGAGGTCGCGCATCATAGCCTGGTTTGGTACGAGCGCTTTGGGGACAAGATGGATCTCGATCCCATCCCCTTTGCCTACGATTACATGACGAGAGGCGGAAGAATCGATCACGAAAAGCTGCGCGAGCGAGATCCCGAATTCATCGCCGCGTACGAAGCCTACAAGGCATCGCAGTCGTGAATGCCGGCAAATGTTTCGCCACTCAAAGCGAAATGCGTGGGAGCCCTACTTTTTTTGGGACGCAGTACTCTCTTTTGGAACCGTCCGAAGTACCACACCTCGATCTCGTGCCCAACACTCCCTATCTGTCTCAGGGCACGCTGGACCTTCCTCACTGGTGATTGTAATGCGGTTGCTCTCAATACCTCCACGTGTTTGCAAGTAGTTGACAATACTTTCTGCCCTTTTAGACGGTAAATCCAAACTTTCCCCGGAAAGCGGATTTTGTCTCTTATACCAAACAACAAGTAAGCTATAATTTGGGTTTTGTTTAAAGAACATTGCGAGACGATCCAGAAGTTTTGCGGCATCCGGTTTCAAAGCAGTCTTGTCAAAATCAAACAACACAATGTTGTCAAGAATTACGGTACGTTCAATCTTAGGAGAGGGAGCGGCTTTTTTCGCCTGCTGCTCCACCTCTTCCAACCTCTTTGCCGCTTCTTCCGTTCTCCGCTGCACCTCGGCGACCTGTTTCTCAAATTGAGCAGCCCGCTGAACTTCGGGCTGTTGACCACCACCGGCAGCGGCTTTCCTTTGCAAGGCATTCAATTTTGCCAAGGTCATTGCAAGCTCTTCTTGAGCCACAACGAGATCTTTCGCCCGCATTGCGATACCCTGCTCTAACTTCGCTTGTTCAACTGCCCTTAGTGCGGTTTGCCGCTGCAGATCAGCCTCCCTCTTTTGGAACAAGGATACACTAGTACCCAGAATAAGCATTATCGCAAAAATCGTCTTAAAAACGGTTGGCACACGAAACCGCCGGCTCCTCCTTACTGCGCCCGCTACGCTGTCGTGACTAAGCTCATAATAAAATCCCTTCAGACCAGGGCGGGCCTCTTTTCGTATCAGCTTGGCATCGACAAGTGTTTTCAGCGCATTCTCCGAGATCCCGTATTGTTTACGAATCTGACCGTACTCCATGCTTATTCTGTGGCCGTCTGGACTCAGAAGTCCTAGTTCGCATAGACGTCGCGAGCGGCAACGCTGCCGAAAAGATGAGATCTCTCGCACAGCTTGACGGTAGAAATTTTCGAGGAGTTTTTCCATGTTCTTGGCGCCACCGAGCAATTGGTCATCAACCAGGATGTCTTTTGACCCTTCTTGCTGGCGGCGAAGAACCTGTTGCTCCGCGTGCTGGCAGATAATTTGAAGCTGAAACGGTTCCACTTCACCTTGTCGACTGGCCAGAAAAGCCATTATGCTGTCGAGCGTAGCTTTCTTATAACGAAAAGGCCGCGTCGCGAACACTTCAGGTAAGTCCAGAAGCGCCGGCTCAACCACGGCTCGTCGAGCCGCTTGCGTATCCAACGGTGTGAGACGAAATCGCTGCTCGAAGATTCCGGGAATATTCTGGACAAGTTGCTCCAGCGCTCCCACGTACTCTTCGCGGAAACTCAAGATAATCTTAATTTCTGGTGGCGAGTCCGCATAACGCCCGCGATCTGGCGAGGGCGGCTCCTTACGAATCCTTTCCGGTAAGCCTCGGCCGACAAGCTCCCCCAGTTGACGTGCGAGGGCGACGCGAACAGATTCCGACTGCAGATTGAATACCTCCTCGAATTGATCGAAGACCAGGACCGGTACCTGAAGCGTATCACCGCGCCATAAGTCCGTGGCCTTGAAAAATTCCCACAAACCTTCAGTTTTACGGTCGGTATAGTCAACCGCCTGTTCCTGACAGGTAGTTCGCAGCAACGCAAAAACAGCTTCAATGGGACCGATATCGGGTCGATCAAGCCGTATGCTTACGGGCAGTAGTCCGTACTCGCGGAGTCGTGGGAAAAGGCCTGCTCTTAGAAGAGATGTTTTTCCCAGACCCGATTTGCCGAAAATGACGAGCATGCGAGTCGCTCGAACCCGATGCACTAAATCGTAGATTTCCTGCTCGCGGCCAAAAAACAATCGTTGATCGAGTTCGTTGTCTTCGAAGTACCGTGGACCGGGATATCGCTCGTGTGAGCCGGGCGTCAGAGACAAGACTGTTTCTTCTTCACGCTTCGCTATGGCGACCGCAGCTTTACTCACGATCAGTCCCCTCTAATACGGTTCTGCCGCTTAACCCAGTTCGCCTGGATGTGACTCGCCAGGCGTTCCAGGCCATGTGGATCAGTCAGTTCAACACGCTGTAACTTATCCAGGCGTTCGAGTCCTAGGGACCCTTCCAAAATTGCAGGAATCAGAAAAGACTCGCCCTCATCGAATTCCTTTTGCCGCTCCAGTGCTTCCGCGATCTCTTTATGGATATAACTCCGCGGTTTCGAAAGCATGTTCGGTGTTTGAAGTACAAGTACGTAGTCCACTTGCTTCCCCAGGACATGTACGATGCGTCTATTCCAATCATCGCCACCGCGGAGATCCTGCTGGTCGCGCCATGTATCGACCCCGAGGCTATGTAATTTTTGCTCCACTTCCATCACCCGCTCTTGATCACGCCTATCGTAGCAAAGGAATACTTTGGGAGAGTTGGGCGGTATTTCCCGTACTACTGCCTGTGGAGCTTGTGCTTCGTAGAGCCGACGCAGCTCAGACGCAAAGTCGGACCACGAATAATGCCGGAACTCGATCTTGTGCTCCTGGGTGAAAAACACTGCGCTTTGAGCGCTATCCGGGTGGTCGAAGAATGCAGCACCTTCTACCGCCAACGATCGATTACGATGGCGATACGTTTGCAAGACGTGAAGCAGCACACGCGCGTACCAGCGCTGAAAACCAAAACCAAGAAACAGAAACGACGTGCCAGGGTCGGCGAGCTGACCCGCGATATACGGCGGCAGAGGATGGGTACCTTTGATTATATTTACCAGGAATTCCAGCAAGTCGGTCTCTGTTAATACCAACGAATCTAGTTCCTTAAGATCGCCGTGGAGTTGATAGACGATTGGATGCTGAATAGTACCTTTGGAGAGACTCGTCGGCCGATGTTTCTGGTAATGGTAAAAGTCGTAAGTCGAAGATTTGTGGGCATCTTTCAAAGCGTTTACCATGAAGGGGACATAACTCATGCTCAAACAAAGTGTAAAAGGCAACGCAGCGAGATCTTCATGAAACCGCGAGGTACGCTTCGCAAACGGCGCATAGAAGTCCTTTACTTCCAGTTCCAGATCGTAGTGATCACCTCCGGGACTGTTGCAACGGAGCTGAGCCACCTGGGCTAAGTCCTTCCGAATGATATCTGGCGTATCTGCCGGCAGTTTTCGAGCCAGGTGTTGGGCGAGTTTGGTTGTGAGCGGGGTGTGATCAGGGTCGTCGGGATCAAAAACCATATCAGGTCCGCATACGAGGACACAGTTGCCCCGATTGATCGATTCAATTAAGCGGCGCCAGTCTTGTTCTGAAAGGCTATCTTTCATGTCAGAGTCTTTTTCTAGTCGGGTCGCAATTCCGTTTCAGGACAACTGCACCTAGAACAACTAACTCAACGTTAGCTCGGCCTTTCCAATTCCGCCGGCCGGAATTGTGACGGATATTTCAGATGCTTTGGGAGTACCGTTAATGATTCCTTCCGCCTTTACGACATGCACTCCAGGCGACAACTCTCGAAGAGCTGCGCTCTTACCGGTATAGTTGGCCGGACTTCCTCCGTCGATCGAGAGTTTCCAAACCGCCGCGCTCTGATCGCCATTCGTTACAGTTACGTTTAAACCTCCCAACTCGCTCACAGCCGCCTTTGCCCTCGCGGCCTCTTCTACTTGCTTCAAACTTTCCTGAAATTCGCGAATCCAAGTATTCGTCTCCTCTTGGACGACCGTTGTGACCTGATTAATAAAAGTCTTCGCCCGGCCCAGCATCGTTTGGACCTGGTCATCCGTCGGGTCTGATCCCTTCCAACCCGCTTTCAAGGTTTGCCATTCCAATTCGAACTCCCGTAGAAGCTGACGAATCCGCAGCTCCGCCGAAATGTAACGCATCCACCCGCTGGAAAAACCAAAGAAGCGGTCGACTACGATCATCGCGGCGGCAATACCCAAAGACACGGAAGCCCATGCCGGCTGTATCAACGGCTTGCCGTCCTCAACAAAAATCTGAACTACCATCGGAATAATTCCGGCCAGTGCTGTTAGAACGATTGCTCCCATTCGCGCCCGCATTGCCCATTGCTGTTTAGGTCGTTTTGCTTTCAAGTACCAATCTATAGCGCTTTTAGCCTCGGCCGTTAGGTGATCAAATAAAAGCTCAAGAGAATTCTGGCGCTTGCTAGGCTCCCATTCTAATTTAGGAAGTGGAGAATGTTGAATGTCCGTCCGCTTAGGCATTCCTGACTGTTTCCGCCTTATGGCAATCAATCCTCAGCCTAGCTGGTTGGTTAGTAAAATAGGGCGAATTGTGGATTGGTGTCAAGACGAAACAGGGATGATCCCGAATCAAATAATTTTTGCGTCGCTTTTGCTCCGTCTTTGAAGGACGACTCACTTTTCAAAACGGTAGCTTTGGAGGGCAGGTCAGTCAAAATAAGACGCTGCAATCTACGCTTTTTGGAATCTGAGTTGCCCATCTCTAACCTCTGCCGAAAATTCTACAATTTGAAACGTAATATTCTCGCCGGTTACTTGGATTCCTAAATTATATAAACCATCCGGAAATTTATTAGGTCGCGATCTGTCGGCGTAAAAAATGACAAATTCTTTCTCATCTCCAGCCGCCTCAACCTTTCCAACGACGGTAATAAAGTTGCTCCCACCTGGATTTAAATCGAACGCTGTCCTGTAGGGAATGTCGTCATCTGATGGCCTGTCATGCATCTGCCTGAGCGGAATAGGTAAGAATGGAACTCTATATTCTCTGACGTAAGCTAGCTCCACTTTGATGTTTTTTAGCACCACATCACTTAGATTTTTTATTTCAATTCGATGCATCCGTAGAAAAGCACCAGCCCAAACCTCATCTACTTGTTCATACGATCCTCCGACATCATGTAGAATTGCGACTTTAGCTGTTAACCGGTCCTCGAAATATTCGATGGTTTGGCGTTGCGAGATATCAATTAATACGGGAGTCGCAATGGTACGCACTAGAAAAAATCCCGCAGCAACTATCATGAATGCCCCAAAAATCGATAGGGCAGGAATCACGACATCATCTGTTAGCTTAGGGATTTCCCATTCAAAGATATTTACCAAAAAATACCAGCCTATTACCGTGACTAATGCCGTCTTGAGAACTGAGGCAAAGGATCCAAATATCCCTGTAACCGTATCCTTAAAAGCTTTCGCAAGAATCGTTCTCCAATATTGACCAAAGTGCTTGGCGAACTTCCAAGACAAAACCAGCATACCTGCCCCCCTTCCAATCGCGGGCAGTCTAGGACGTACCTCCGATTTAGGCAAACGATGGCGGAAACTACTTTGGTCTCAAGTCCGACTTGATTACCAAAGCGTTGAGTCGGAGAGTGGCCTGAACTCTAGGTTTAAATTAGTTTTCTCCGGACTCGGATTGTCATTATCTGACGAGTTTTTTCCGCACCGCTTCCCGCAGATCCTTTTTGGAAATCTTTCCCACAGCAGTGGTCGGAAGCCGGTCTAGAATTTCCAGCCGCTCGGGTAGTTTAAATCTAGCGATGCGCTTCTCTTCCCGAAGGAAACTGCTGAGATCTTCTAGGGAAAGCGCCGCTCTCGGTCGAAGGACTACGCACGCGCAGGCCCGCTCGCCCAAGACCGCGTCAGGCATGGCGACAACGGCGGCGTTCAGCACGGCGGGATGGGAAAGAATCAAGCTTTCGACTTCTTCCGCGCTGATCTTTTCGCCGCCGCGGTTGATCGTGTCTTTCTTCCGGCCTTCCACGATCAAGTTGCCGCTCGGATGGCGCCGCACGAGATCGCCGGTGCGGTAGAAGCCGTCGGCGGTGAAGGCGGTCCGATTGTAGTCGTCGGCCTTATAGTATCCCCGGATGGTGTAAGGTCCGCGGCAAAGAAGCTCGCCGATTTCCCCGGGCGCGACTTCTTTTCCGTCATCATCGACGATTCTCGTCTCATCGTCCGCGCTGGCGGGCCTTCCCTGCGTTTCCAGAATGACCTCGATGGGATCGCTGCTGCGAGTCGCGCAGAGAAGCCCTTCCGCCATCCCATAGACTTGCGCCACGACTGGGCCGAAGGCTTTGCGCGCCAGCCGCGCCGGCTCGGCATGGAGGCGCGAGCCGCCGACGATAAGAGTTTTGATCGAGGTCAAATCATAATGCGCTCGTCGAGAGTCGGCGAGCCAGGTGATCACCGAGGCCGGGACCGCCGGAATCCAGGTCACACGCTCGCTTTGCACCAGAGAGAAAACCGTCTCCGGCTCGGGCGACGGCGCAAGAACCACGCGCGCGCCCAGCAGCAGTGCTCCTTGTATTCCCGGGCAAGCGAGCGGGAAGTTGTGCGCGATCGGAACCGAAACGAGGATTACGGTTTCCCCGTCGAAGTCAGTGACGGCGGCGAACTGTTTCGAGTTGTACAGATAATCGTTGTGCGTCCGCGGAATGACCTTTGGAAGGCCCGTCGTCCCGCCGGAGAGTTGGAAGACGGCCGGGGCGTCGGGATCGGGCCGAAGCCGTTCCAGAGATTTTGCCGGGAGTCGATTTTCGATTGCATCGTCGAGGAGATCGGCGACCCGCGTCATGCCGCGTCCGGTGCGCTCTCCGACGACGAAAATCTCTCGGAGCGAGGGGAGCTTGTCGCGCAGCTCCTCGGCCATCGCCACGTAGTCGAAGTTTCTGAACTCCGACGGAATAAACCAGGCGGCCGCGCCCGTGAATCGCGCTAGATACTCGATCTCCGCGTGCCTATGGGCGGGAAGACAAGCGAGCGGGATCGCGCCGACCTTTAGGCAGGCGAAGTAAGCGACAATAAACTCAAGGACGTTCGGAAGCTGGAAAACGACGCGTTTTCCGCCCGAGATCTCGCGCTCGGCGAGGTGAAGCGCGAACCTGTCAACCAGCACTCTTAACTCGCCGTACTTGACCCGGCGCTTTCCATCGACGACGGCGACTCGATCGGAATTCTTTTGGACCGACTGGTCAAAAGCCTCTCCGAGAGTCACGCCAGCCCAGTAACCGCGCTCACGGTACAAGCGGGCAAAATCATCCGGCCATGGAACCGCTCCATTCAACACAACGACCTCCTGGTGATGAAGAATCTGCTTTCAAGCTATCCAACGGCGAGCTTGCCTGTCAACCTGATTGACAAAACTCACTGGACTAGACTAAGCTTAGTCCGATTGTGAACAAGATCAACATTCACCAGGCAAAGACCCAGTTTTCCCGGCTCGTCGAGCGCGCCGCCGGAGGCGAAGAGATCGTCATCGCCAAGTCGGGCAAACCAATCGCCCGCTTGGTTCCTTATACCGCGCGGAACGAGCCCCGCCGGCCCGGGTACCTGCGCGGGAAGATCCGCGTCAAGAAGACATTTGATCGAGCTCTCCCAAAAAAGCTGCTGGCATCCTTTGAAGGTAAATCCTGAGCCGTGGTGCTGCTCCTCGATACCCACGTCCTGATCTGGTGGTTGGCAGACGACCGCAGGCTAAGCAAGGACGCACGCAACTTAATCGCCGACGCCCATCACCGGGTGCTCGTTAGCGCCGCGTCCGTCTGGGAGATTGCCATCAAATCCGCTCTAAAAAGGATTGAAATCGAACTCGACGACCTGGAGGACGCGATTCTCAAAAGCGGATTCGAGCCTTTGCCGATCGCCCTGCTACATGCCGTCCGAGTCGGTCGACTGCCAGATGTTCACCGTGATCCGTTCGACCGCATGCTGGTAGCTCAAGCCGGCGTCGAAGAACTGCGGCTAGTCACTCATGATCGAGTATTCGAGCGCTACGGTCTGACCGCCGAAGGCCTGCCACCCATTTTCGTTTGAAACAAGGGCCGTGAAAGAGAGATAGCCCTGAGCAGATTGATGAGATCGCTGATGCTGGTGTTGGCCCTGATCGTGCTCGGGGTCGTGTTGGCGCCACAAATGGTGCAGGCCCAGGCTCCGGCAAGGATCGGATTCATCTATCCCGACAGCGGGCCGTTCGCTCAGCTCGGCCTCGATATGCGCGACGGCTTCCTGCTTTACTGGAGCGAAGTCGGAAGCCGGGCCGGCGGCCGACCGGTGGAGTTGGTGCTCGAGACCAAGGGGACCAGCAAGCCCGACGAAGGGTTGACCAAGGCGCGGAAGCTGGTGGAGCGGGACCGGGTTCAGATCCTTGGCGGGATCATCTCGACTCCCGTTGCCTATGCGCTGCGGGGAGACGTGATCGAAAACAAAATTCCCATCGTAATTATGCATGCAGGCGCCGATGGGCTCACACAGAGGCAGAAGAGCGACTACGTCTTTCGCTCGTCCTTCGTCAACAGCGACTCGTCGCACCCGCTGGGCGAATGGGCCTATAAGCAGGGCTATCGGAAAATGGCGCTCGCGGCTTCCGACTTCAGCGCCGGCTACGAGCACATCGGGGGCATCGCTCGCACCTTCACGGACGCGGGCGGGCAGGTCATCCAGGAGATCTACCCGCCGCTCGGGGCGCCGGACTTTGCGCCCTATCTGACTCAGATCAAACGCGAGGCCGACGTGGTGGCTGCGTTCTTCGGCGGCGCCGACGCGCTTCGCTTCGTCAGCCAGTACGCCGAATTTGGGCTGAAAGGCAAGATACCGCTGATCGGCAAAGGCCTGACCGACGAGAGCCTCCTTCTTAAGCAAGGGGACGCAGCCATCGATCTCATCACCGCATGGCACTGGAGCGCGGCGCTCGACACCCCGGCCAATAAGCGGTTCATCGACGCGTATGCATCCAAATATAAGCGCCCGGCCACGACGTACGCCGAGCATGGGTACGTGGGAGCGCTGATGATGGCGAAAGCCCTGGAGACGGTGAAAGGTAACGTCGAAAATCAGACCGTGTTTCTCGACGCGCTCCGCCGCGTCGAGGCCGATGCCCCGCGCGGCAAGATGAAGCTCGACGCCTATCACGCGCCGATCCACACGGTCTACGTCCTGAAGGTCGAGAAGAAAGGCGGCGCGCTCCAGAACGTTCCCATCGCCAGCTATCCCAATACCAATCAGTTCTGGAAATGGAATCCGGATGCATTCACGAAACTGACGCCGTATGGTGAGCTAAAAGGAAAGTGGGCGAAGTAAACTACAAGGATGAAGTATGAAGGATGAAGGCGGAAGGTTCAGGGCTTTGCGTTTTTCCCTCTCAATTTCGTTTTGTTTACAATACTCACGAAGATAGCCAGCAGTTCATTTGTTTCGTTCTTTATTGGGATCAATTCCTTCGCATCTACAAGCTCGGATTCGCCTAGAAGCTCCAACAGTAGAAGCTTTCCTCTAACTCCTGTAATCCGCCCTCGATCTTACTTATAAAATCCGCATCGGATTTGGCTCTTTGAGCTTCGCGATAATGTGCCCCAACGGAAGTTCCAGATCGAAGCATTTGATGCCCCAAAATTTGCGCTTCGACTCTCTTGGGTAATGTTGCATAGAGCCGGATGATCGCTAATGCAAAATCTTTCGTCCTTGTTTTTAGACCCTATCCATTTTCATCCTTTTAGCTGCCGTTGTCCTTCATCCTTCCGCCTTCATCCTTGTTCTTCACACCCCCAGGTACCGCGCCTTGATCTCTTCGTTTTCCCACAACTCCTTCGGCAGCGATTCGTGCACGATCTTGCCTTTGCTCATGAGGTAGACGCGGTCCGCTATCCGCAGAGCGAAGCCGAGGTTTTGTTCCACGATGAGGATGGAAACGCCGGTCTCTTTGAGCCGCTGGAGAATCCGGCCCAGCTCCCGGACCAGCAGAGGCGCGAGTCCTTCGGACGGCTCGTCCATCAAGAGGATCGCCGGCTGAGAAATCAGCGCGCGGCCGCAAGCGAGCATCTGCTGCTCGCCGCCCGAGAGGTGATTTCCCGGGTTGCGGAGCCGGTGCTTGAGAACGGGAAAAAGATCGAGAATCTGGCTGAGCCCCCAGCCGGAGTTCGGTCCCTTGCATTGGTTGATGACAAGGTTCTCGCGCACACTCAATGACGGAAAAATACGGCGGCCTTGGGGAACCAGGCCGAAACCCAGACGAGCAATTTGATGCGCGGCAAGGTCGGTGATGTCGCGTCCCTGAAACAGAATCCGGCCGCGACGCGGCGGCGTCAATCCTGTGATGGAGCGGATCAGCGTGGTTTTTCCCACTCCGTTGCGCCCGAGCACGGCCACCACTTCGCCTTCTCCGAGAGCCAGCGAGACTCCCTGAAGGACGTAGCTCTCGCCGTAGTAAGTGTGGATTTCCTTGACTTCAAGCATCAGCGGTTCCCAGGTATATCTCGGTGACTTCCGCGTTTTGTCGGACCTCCGCCGTTGTTCCCTGAGCCAAAATGCGCCCCTGGAAAAGCACCGCCGTCCGCTCGCACAGATCGAAAGCTACGTCCATGTCGTGTTCGATGAGGAGAATGGTCATCTCGGCGGGGAAGCGCCGGATCATGGCCGCCACCGACGCAGTCTCGGCCGGCGACAGGCCGGCGGTCGGCTCATCGAGCAGGAGAACCTTAGGCTTCCCCGCGATCGCCAACACCAGCTCCAACTGCCGCTGCTCTCCGTAAGAGAGCTGCTTGGCCGTCGCCGCGCTCCGATCGAGAAGACTCCATTCTTCGAGAAGGCCGCGCGCACGCTCGAAGAGATGCCGGTACGCGGTAAGAGGCCGGTGCAGTGTGAAGCGAATCGCCTCCGACGCCTGCACCGCCAGCAGAACGTTGTCGAAAACGGTGAGTTGGGAAAAGAGCCGCGTAGTTTGAAACGTCCGGCCCAGACCGAGCCGCGCCCTGCTATGGACGGGCAAACCGGTCGCGTCATGGCCGAACAACATGACCCGCCCCGCCGAGGGAGACGCGAGGCCGGTGACGATGTCGAAGAACGTGGTCTTCCCGGCGCCGTTCGGCCCGATGATGGCAAGACGTTCCCCTGCCGCGACCGCGATGGAAACGTGGTCGAGGGCGCGGAGACCGCCGAAATCTTTCGTGAGACCTTCAACCGAAAGCGCGATCATGAGCGCCGGCTCCTTGACCATCGTTGCAGAAGCCCGACGACTCCGTCCGGAGCGCAGAGAGTCACGATCACGTAGATGACGCCCAAAACGAGGAGCCACCGCTGCGTATAGGCGCTGATCTCGTTCTCCAGATAGACGATGATCGCGGCTCCCAGGGCGGGCCCGAAGAGCGTGCCGGCGCCGCCGAGTATCACCATGAGGAGCGCAGTCGCGGAAAAGATAACGCTCAAGTAGGTCGGACTCACGAAGCCATTGTAGTAGGCGAAGAGGTTGCCGGCCAGCCCCGCGAAGAAGCCGGAAAGGATGAAAGCGCAATACTTGTACAGCCAGACGTTGTAGCCCAGAACTTCCATGCGCGCTTCGCTCTGTCGAATACCGACGAGGGCGTTGCCGAACGGCGAGCGCACGATGATCCAGAGAACGGCGGCGGCAAGGACGAAAAAGATGAATACGAAGTAGTAGAATGCCACGCCGCCGGACAGCGACCACGGCAGGCCGAGATCGGGCCGCGGAACTCCCGGGAGTCCGTCGTCGCCGCCGGTGAGCGAGCGCCAGCCGAAAGCGACGCCCCAAAGGACTTGACCCAGTGCGAGGGTAATCATCAGAAAATAGGCCTCGTGCGTGCGCAAGGCGAGAAGACCGAAGAGCGCGCTGACCGCCGCGGCCATAACGAGGCCCGCAGGGAAGTCGAGCCAAAAATTATTCGCGACGCGAAGGGCGAGAAGGGAGACCGTGTACGCCCCTGCGCCGAAGAAAGCCGCATGGCCGAGGGAAGGGAGCCCCGTGTAGCCGACGAGCAGATCGAGACTCATGGCGAAAAGACCGAAGATCAACATCTTGGTGAGCAAGCCGAGTTGATACGACGAGAGGAGCAGTGGAAGCGCCAGCAGGACCGACGCCGAAACGCCGATGAAGAAAACGCGCGTTTTCATCGGCGGCCGAAAAGTCCCGTGGGCCTGATCGCCAGGATGATCGCCATCGGCGCAAAGATGGTGAAGAGCGCAAACTCCGGGAACAGCGACTTGCCGAAATTGTCGAGCAATCCGATCAGGAGTCCGCCGACGAACGCTCCCTTGAGGCTTCCGAGGCCGCCCACGATGGTCACGACGAACGCCAGGAGAAGAACTTCGAAGTCGGCGCCCGGATAAACCCCGACGAAAGGCCCGCCGAGGATTCCGCCGAGGGCCGCGAGAAACGCGCCGAAACCGAAAACCGCGGTCGAGAGCAGCGAGACGTTGACGCCGACGCCGCGCGCCATCTCTTCGTCGTCCACTCCGGCCCGGATCATCGCGCCAAGACGGGTCTTCTCCTGAAGCCACCAGAGGCCGATACCGATGACGATGCCGGTCGCGATCACGAAGAGGCGATAGCTCGGAAACACGAGGCCGCCTATCCAAATCGAAGAAGAAAATATCTCGGGTTTGGGCAGTGTCTGCGGATTTCCTCCCCAGATCCAGAGGGCGAGGTCGGCGAAGATGAAGAGAAAGCCGAAGGTGAGCAGCACCTGGGGAAGCTCCTGGTTGGGAAAGCGGCGGAGAAAAAAACGCTCCATGACGACGCCGAGGAGCGCGACGGCGATCGGCGCGGCGAGCGCAGCCAGCACGAAACTGTCCGTGAGGCGAACGACGGTGAGTCCGACATAGCCGCCGATGAGATAATACGAGCCGTGCGCGAGATTGAGGATGCGCATGAGGCCGTAGATGAGCGAAAGTCCGGCGGCCAAAAGAAAGAGAAGCATCCCGAAGGAGATGCCGTTCAGGAGTTGGATAATCCAGAAGGTCACTTCAACTCGTGTTCGTGAATCGTGCTCGTGTTCGTCCCCTCCTATCCCCACGAGCACGACGCTTCAGAGAATCGCTTCAGAGTGACACGATCACGAGCACGCTCTATTTGACCCACTTATTCTTCATGTCACCATAGAAAGGCATCGCCATGTACGCTTCCGGACTCCACTTCCAGAATTGACCCGTATTCGGATAGGAAGCGATGACCGTGTTCTGAAGCTTGCCGCCTTTTTTCTCGACCTTCCGAATATAGATGGTGTGAATGGGATTCTGATAATCGTCCAACCTGACCTTGCCGCGGGGAGCGTTGATCTCTATTTTACGCAGCGCCGCCAGGAACGCATCCCGGTTCTCGACGTTCCCTTTGACGGATTCCATCGCCCGGGCGATCATCTGCGCGCTCACGTATCCCTGCTCGGCGTAGACCGTAGCCGCGCGCTTGGTCTTCGCTTCGTAAGCCTCGACGAACTTTTTGTTGTCAGGGGTCTCCAGAGCCGGGGTCCACTGGAGAGACGTCACGATGTCCAGCGCGGCGTCGCCGAGCTTGGGCAGAATAACTTCATCGACGAGGAAGCCTTTTCCGATAAGCGGGATCTTTCCCTTCAAGCCGTACTCCGCGTACTGGTTCACGAAGCGGAGCGCGTCGGCGCCGGCAAAAAAGACCGCGACCACGTCGCCGCTGCGATCGATGGTGGAGATAAAAGGAGCGAAGTCCGCCGTTCCCAGCGGCGAGTAAATCTCCTGGATGATTTTCCCGCCGGCCTCGATAAAGGTCCGGGCGATGCCGCCGACGTGCTCGTATCCTGCGCCGTAATCCGATGCCATCAGGACCATCCGGCGATAGCCGGTTTTATAGGCCCATTCCCCGAGGGGATGCGACGAGTCGCTGTTGGAAAAAGAGGCGCGGAATACATACGGGCTCCGGAGCTTCTGGGTGATCACGTCGGCTCCGGCGTTGGCAACGATGAAGGGAATTTTTTGCGCGTGGGCGTATTCTCTGAGGGCGACCGCGACCGGCGACGAGATCACTCCGGCGAGGACCTGGACGCCGTCCCGCTCGACCAGCTTGCGCGCCTTGGTGAGACCGTCGTCCGGCTTGTTGCTTCCCTTATCCTCGACGATGACTTCCACGGCGCGACCCCCTGCTTTGGATCCGACCTGGCTCCAATAGAGGAGGAAGCCGTCGCGCATGTCCTCCCCAAGGGCGGCGTACACTCCCGTAAGAGGAATCACGAAGCCGATTTTGAACGGCGCCTGCGCGCCGGTCGCGGCGTTGACGAGCAGACTCATGCCGCAGACGAGCGCAACGAAGCCTGTGATGATTCTCCATCGGTTCCGTTGTGTCATTGTCCCCTCCTATCGTATGTGAGATTAGACCAGCCAAGGTCACGATATTTTGCGCGTAAGCTATCGACAAGAAGGCGCGATGTCAAACCGAGGATATCCGGAGGCTGCTACAGGTAATTCTGGATTTCCTGAAGGCTCGGCGGGAAGAAGAGATCCTCGATTTTAAACTGCTTCTTGATCATTCCCTGCTCGTATTCGTAACGCACGGCCGCTTCGAGCGCTTTGCGGTTTTCTTCCAGGTTGTACGGCCAGGGATCGGGGCCGAAAATTTGCTCCTGCTCCTGCATCGTTTCCTTCACCCAGACGATAGTAAAATTGCGCGGGTCTTTCATGCGCTCGTAGCAAATCTCCTTCGAGCGCTGAAAGGCCTGCATGAGGCTCACGGCGACCCACGGATTTTCGCGCAGAATTTCATCCTTGATCACGACCGTGTGCATGATCGGATAGATCCCGCTCTTCTTGTAGTAATCGATCTCCGCCGCCTTGGAGTCGGGAAAAAGCGGGCCGACCTTGGGCGAACCTTTTTTGATGGAAGGCAAGGTCTCGGGATAAAGCGCGCCTTCCAGTTCTCCGTCGACGAGCATCTGATCGATGTTCTTTCCTTTCGGAACGCGCCGGACCTTCATCCATTTCGCCGGCTCGAACGGGACGTCCTCTTCCTCCTGGCACCACCATTCGATCGTATTCAGATCGACGCCGTAGTGGTCCTGCAAAATGCCGCGCATCCAGAGGCCGGCGGAGTTCTGCAATGTGTCGAGGCCGACCCGCTTGCCGTTCAAGTCCGACGGCTTGTCGATGCCGCAGTTCATTCGCTTGACCATATAGCCGTGGCGAAAGCGCCGATGGGGGAAAACCGGAATCGCTTTAAAAGCTCTCTCCTGATCCTGCGCGACCAGATACGCGACCAGCGACAGCTCGCATACGTCGAACTCTTCGTGCCGGAGCATGCGCCCGTGCCTTTCGGGCGACGCCATCGTGAGCACGTTGAGATCGATGCCGGCGGGCACGACTGCGCCTTCCATCAACGGCCGCAAGAGATCGTACGCTCCGCAGGCGAGCGTAAGTTGAAGCTTAGACGTCATTCCCCTCGCCTCCCGACGTGGCGCCGATAATCTTCCGGCGTGTCGATATCGAAAGTTATTCCCGCTTGGTCCGTTTCGATCTCCAGCGTGTCGTCCATGTGCGCGTGGACGACGCGCTTCGCGCCTTGATCGAGCGGCGCACTTAGCAGCTCGCCGAAGAGCCGGCTGGAAAAAATCACCGGATGGCCGCGCCGGCCTTTCCATTTCGGCACCACGATCAGCTTCTTCGATTCGTAAAAACGGTCGATCATGCGATTCACGAGACCCGGATTGACAAAGGGGTGATCCACGAGATGGACCAGAATGCCATCGACCTTTTCCGCCGGCAACGACCGGATCGCCGCGATCAACGACGAAAGCTGTCCTTGGGCATAATCCGGATTCACTACGATAGTCACGGGAAGATGGGCGATCTTCGTCTCGATATCCGCGGCGTTGTGTCCGAGGACGACGACGATTTTTTCGACCTTGACCGCCTTAAGCGATCCTACGATTCGCTCCAGAAACGATTCTTCGCCGATCGGCAGCAGCGCCTTCGGCCGCCCCATCCGGCGCGATTCGCCCGCTGAAAGAACGACGGCGACGATCATACAATGACTCTCTCGATCTCCGTATAACAAACCATCCGAACGGTCAATGCGCGGACCTTCTCTTGACAGCCGACATAGGCAACTTCTATGGTACTCTCTGAAATCACTTGGAAAGAGGAAATTCCATGATCGACGAACTCAAGGACAAAGTCGCGATCGTCACCGGCGGCGCCCACGGCATCGGGAAGGCGTATTGTCAGGCTTTCGCACAGGCCGGCGCCCGGGTTGTTCCTGCGGATATCGACGGCCCGGCGGCGGAACAAGTAGCCGCTGAGCTCAGCGGCAAGACCGAAGGGAAGTCTCTGGCGGTGCGGGTGGACGTAGCCGACGAAGCCTCCACCAAGCAGATGGCCAAAACGGTGCTCGACCGCTTCGGGAGGATCGACATTCTCGTCAACAACGCCGCCATCTTCGCGACGGTGCCGATGAACCGCGGGCGCATCGAGACGATCGACCCGGCGGAATGGGACAGGATGATGGCGGTCAATCTCAGAGGACTCTTCTTCTGCTCGCGCGCGGTGCTACCGGCGATGCGCGCGCAAAAATCCGGCAAGATCGTCAATATCACATCAGGGACGGTATTCTCCGGCAGCCTCGGCCGCATCCACTATGTGACGTCCAAGGCCGGAGTGATCGGCTTCACGCGCACGCTGGCGCGGGAAGTCGGCGACGACGACATTCAAGTCAACTGCGTCGCCCCCGGCTCGACGCTGTCGGAAGAAAATCCCACGGAAGAGATTATCAAGATGCGGCAAGCGCCGGTCGCCACGCGGACATTGAAGCGGCTGCAAAAACCCGAAGACCTCGTCGGCGTGATGCTGTTCCTCTGCTCTCCTCTCAGCGATTTCATGACCGGCCAGACCGTCTCCGTGGACGGCGGACAGAATTTTCTCTAAATGACGCCGGATCGTTCTTGCTCCCGGCGGCTGGCTCTTAACCCTTGACAGTTACCTTCCCGTCCGATAAGTGGGGCGCTAATTGGGTGAGCCTCTCATCGCGATAGACATTCCATCCTAAGAGCGGCATCCCTCATCTTCGACCGGGCTAACCTGAAATTGCCGGCGTCAGGAAATAAATTCAGACCGGCGGGCCTTCTGCCTTCACGACGCGAGCGGCCTAGATGATTCTCGGAGTACCTGCCGAACTCTATCCGGATGAACGACGCGTTGCCCTGGTGCCTGCCGTCGTGCCTATCTTGACCAAGGTTGGGATGACGGTTCTCGTGGAACATGGGGCCGGCGAGAGGGCCGGCTTTGCCGATTCCGTCTACGAAGAACAAGGCGCCGGCATTGCGGCGGATAGGGCTCAACTCTTTTCCCAAGCCGATATCCTCGTTCGAATGCACCGGTTGGCGGTTAATCCCGTCGGTCATGCCGAGCAGGAGTCTTTTCGCTCCGGCCAAGTGCTAATAGGGCTTCTCGACCCATTAGGAGCTCCCGAATCGATCAGGGAACTTGCCGAAAAAGGCGTGACGGCGTTCGCTCTCGAATTACTCCCTCGCATCAGCCGCGCGCAGTCCATGGATGCTTTGAGTTCCATGGCGACGATCGCCGGGTATAAGGCCGTTCTTCTCGCCGCCGACGCGCTCGGGAAGATGTTTCCCATGATGATTACGGCGGCGGGAAC
>DASXUF010000018.1 GCA_036504975.1 Candidatus Binatia bacterium
CCGCGTATAAATCCAAGGTGTCTGAGCGAATGCGGGTCTGGCGCTTAAACTCAACATTGTGGATGAAGGTCGTGGTTGAATTCCAGTTTGAAGCCGTACTGGGGAAAACCCGCCGTACGGAATTTTAGAGAGGGAGGAGGAAACACGCCTGTTCCTGTATGGGTTCATGTGGTGCGCCTCCTCCCTACTCGACGACCTTCGTGGTGAGTAGCGGCTCACGCCTATTTATATCCGATCGCCTGGCTCAGCTTTAAATGGATGCGCCGGACGCGCTCGACCTGCCCCTTGGCGGGAAAGCGCTCGTAGAATCCCTCGGCGCGAAACTCCCGCGCCAGCTCGGGCCACGGCCGCATGACGGCCGCGAACACGCGCGGGTCGCGCTTCTCGTCCCAGCCTTGAAACAGCTTGCGGTTGCGGATCAAGTCGCCGAAGACGCGGATCAGCGCCTTCAAGGTCACGTCGCGCGTGAACATGTACCTCTCGTTGTCGCCCCAGACCGAATGCATCACGTCGCGGACGGCCTTCAGATAATCCCGGACCAGCGCGTACACGTAGTCGGAGCGGAACTGAAAATGCTCGTCGAAGAACTTCCGGTTTCTGAGCACGACTTTGTAGAGCTCGTTGAAAAGCTCCGACTGGAGAATCCATTTCTCCTGGCGGCTCCGCCCGCCCAGGCGGTTGATGCGGTAGCGGAGCGGCGAGTCGGTTTCCTCGTAGAGCAGGTTGACGACTTTAGCCGCGAGCTTTTTCTCCGGCGTCTCCCACGAGACCCGCTCGTAGAGATCGACGAGATGCGACTTGTTGATGCGGGTGTGCGTGGAATTGATGATGACGAACATCTCGGTGGCGAAGTCGGCGCTCTTGCCGTCGAAGAGCACGCACGGGACGTCGAGCTGCTTGGCCGTCTCCGGGTGCTTCTGGGTGAAAAAGTAGAGCGCCGCCAGCCGGTGCTGGCCGTCGATGACGAGAAACTTGCCTTTCGGCTCGCTCAAAAAGCCGATGGTGTCGGACCCGTCTTGCCGGCGAAAACCGAGGTTTTCGTCGGTGAACAGTAGAATCGTGCCAGGGATCAGCGGCTGGTTCACCGCCGTCTCGTAGAAGTTGACGATCTGTTTGATTTTACGCCGGTTGAGGACGCGCTGGAACGACTTCTCGCTTTTTTCGATGCCGGAGATAAAGCGCGCGACCTCGTCGTCGCCGGCGTCGTCCGGCGCGATCTCCTCGCCCTCGAAGTAATAGCGGCTCGTGAACCGGACCCGGTCCAGCAGCTCCGCCGCCTTCACGGCCGCGAAATAGAAAGTCCCCTCTTTTTGAGCGATTCTAGTTGCCAGCATGCTTCCATCCTCCCTGCTGGAGATTATAGCCCTCCCTGCGGGCCGCTGCTAATTGGATGATAGACCTAATTTAATTGGGGATGGAGGTCAAGGGAGAAAAAAGAGATGCAGGGCTGCTGATCTCGTGTTTTCGCAATTGCGAAAACACGAAAGAAACCGTTTTGAACAGTTCCTGCCTAGATGTGGAGGGCTTTTGTGGAGATCGTGATCTTACTCCCGCCTTACGCCGGAAGCCTGTCCTGAGTCCTTCGACTCCGCTCAGGATAAATTCCATCGAAGGACCTCACGCCTTCTTTGGAATAAACTTTAAAGCGACTCCGTTATTACACCATCGTTGATTGGTCGGCGGCGGGCCGTCGTCGAAGACGTGGCCGTGGTGGCCACCGCAGCGGATGCAGTGATATTCCGTTCGGGGCAGGACCAATTTGTAATCCGTCGTGGTGCCGAATACGCCGGGTATCGTTGTAAAAAAACTCGGCCAGCCCGTGCCGCTCTCGTATTTCATCACCGAGGTAAAAAGCGGCAGGTTGCAGCCGAGGCAGGCGAATACGCCGGGCCGCTTCTCGGCGTTGAGCGGACTCGACCCCGGCCGCTCCGTGCCTTCCTCGCGCAGGATGTCGAACTGCGCCGCGTCCAGCCGCTTCCGCCATTCCTCCTTCGAAAGCTTCAGCGGCTCCGATGGCAGCGGAACCTTCGCGCCGTCGGCCAACAGCGCCTTCCAGTTCTTCTGCATCTCCTCGATATCTTTCTTGGTCACCGGTTGCGCGCCAAAGGCAAAATCTTTGAACGAAATCCAAATCCCCGTTGCCAGCCATATTTTCAATAATTCACGTCGGGTCATAGGGATAGAGCTAATTTAATTGGTGATGAAGGTCAAGCGAGAAGACCCTCACCCCTTCCCTCTCCCGCAAGTGGGCGAGGGAGATCGGCTGGTCCTTCTGAGCCTTCGCGAAATCTACTTCGCCTGAAAAACAGAATTTTCAACAATCCCGAAGGGGACACCAGAAATCAGCCGACCTTAGGCTTGAAGGAACCTGTTTCAGGCCGGTCAAAACGGTCCAGAGACGAGGCGCGCGAAAATCGCCGAGCGCAGGCGTACTCTTCTCGTACGTCGCATAGCTCGGCACTGGCGAGCGTTAAAATAGTTTGCGGTTGAGCGCGATAATCTTAACGCCCGCCGATGGCGGAGCTTTGGTATATGGCCGTTTTCACCGGCCTGGAAAGCGGAGCGTCTTTCGGTTAAGGTTCCCTACGCGCGCAAGGAGGACAAGATGAGAGTCGTTGACGCCATCGCAGAGATTCTCAAGCGTGAGGGAGTGGAGTTTTTGAGCTGTTTTCCGACCGCGCCGATGATCGAGGCCGCAGCCGCGGCGGGCATACGGCCGGTCGTCTGCCGTCAGGAGCGCGTCGGAGTCGGCATCGCCGACGGCTTTTCGCGCGTCGCCAACGGCAGGCGCATCGGAGTTTTCGCCATGCAGGCCGGTCCCGGAACGGAGAACGCCTTCGCCGGCGTCGCGACCGCCTTTTCGGATTCAGTGCCCATCCTCGTGCTCCCGGCAGGCAACCCGCGCAACGTGGCGCAGACTTCTCCCTCCTTTCGCGCCGTTCGCTCCTACGCCGCCGTCACCAAGTGGGTCGAGGAGCTGATCCTGCCGGAGCAGACGCCGGATGTGATGCGCCGCGCTTTTAGCCTGCTAAAAATGGGACGGCGCGGGCCGGTCATGATCGAGCTGCCGGCCGACGTCGCGACGGCGGAGTTCCGTGCAGACATTCAGTACCGGCCCGTCAAGGCGGCGTGCTCCGCGCCCGATCCGCGCGATATAGAGCCAGCGGCCAAGATGCTCGCGGGAGCGAAGAATCCGCTCATCTGCGCCGGCCAGGGAGTGCTCTACGCCGAGGCTTCCGCCGATCTCGTAGAGCTGGCCGAGATGCTCGAGGCGCCCGTGATGACGACGCTCGAAGGAAAGAGCGCTTTTCCGGAAGACCACCCGCTTGCGCTCGGCACCGGCGCGGGCGTCGCGCCGATGTTCATCCATCAGTTCCTGAAGCAAGCCGACGTGGTTTTCGCCATCGGCTGCAGCCTCACCCACCACAGCATCGCCTTCGCGGGAATACCGGCGGGAAAAACGATCATTCACGCGACCAACGACGAGAGAGACTTGAACAAACATTACAGCGCGGACCATCCGATCGTGGGAGACGCAAAGCTTGTACTGCAGCAATTCATCGAAGCGGTGCGAGAGCTCAAGAACGGAAAGAAGCGGGAGCAGAACGGCGTCGCTGGTCAAATCAAAGAGGCGCGCGACGCCTGGCTGGCGGAATGGATGCCGAAGCTCACGTCGAAGGAAACGCCCATCAACCCGTACCGTATCATGTGGGAATTTATCAATAGCGTAAACGCCAAGGACGCCATCGTGACGCACGACTCCGGGAGCCCGCGCAATCAGCTCGTTCCCTTCTACCGCGCGACAGCGCCGCGCGGCTATCTCGGGTGGGGAAAGTCGCACGCGCTCGGAACCGGCCTCGGCCTCATCATGGGTGCGAAGCTCGCGGCGCCGGAAAAATTCTGCGTGAATTTCATGGGCGACGCCGCCTTTGGGATGACCGGGCTGGACTTCGAAACCGCGGTGCGCTGCGGCATACCGATACTCACGATCGTGCTAAAAAATTCCACCATGGCGGCGGAGACGCGCCACATGGGCGTCTCGCATGAGCGCTACCGCACCAGGGACCTCGGCGGCAACTACGCGGAGATGGGGAAGGCGCTGGGAGGATACGCGGAGAGAATCGAGAGGGTTGAGGATGTTGCGCCGGCGCTCCAGCGCGCCCGCCGCGCCACCCAGGACGGCCGCGCCGC
>DASXUF010000019.1 GCA_036504975.1 Candidatus Binatia bacterium
CCGCAGCGCAAGACTCGCTTCCGGGAGCGGGTTAGGCCTTCCCGGACAGGCTTGCTTACCTGCAAGGTTTCACTGAAAGGTTTCCGAGTTGTTTTCTACATCTCTTCCCCCTTTCCCAAGTTTCCTTGGCGCGATCCCCTAATTCTCACCGGATGTCAATCCCACCTACTTGGATTTTGCCAATCACATGGGCTTTGCGGTCCTGCCGGCGCGGCCGGTAAAGCCCCGGGACAAAGCGGCCGGAGAATCCAACATCGGAGTGGTCCAGAGAGGGTTTTTCCAGGAAGTCCGTCACCGGACTTTTTATTCTCTCTCGGAACTCAACGCCGCCTTTCGCAGCTATTTGGAGCGGCTCAACCACGCCGTGATGAAAGATTACGGAGTCAGCCGCGCCGAGCGCTTCGGTGGGGAGCAAAAGGCTTTAAAGCCCCTGGCTTCTTCTCGCTTCGAGCTGAGCGAGTGGCGGCAGGCCAAGGTCCATCCCGACTGTCACATCCAAGTGGAGAAGAACTTCTACTCCGTCCCGTTCCTCTACGTCGGCCAGACGGTCAGGGTGAGACTGACCGAGAAGATGATCGAGGTGTTTAACGAAGACAGCCAGCCGATCGCGGCTCATGCGCGACTCTTAGGCATCGGGAAGTTTTCCACCTTCGACTCCCATTATCCCGAGCACAAGCTAAGCGTCGCCCGCTTCGAACTCCGCCACGCCAAAGAGCAGGCGAAAAGATTAGGTCTCCACGTCGAGAAGTTGGTCGAGAAGCTCCTTGCGGGCGAGCACCCGCTGCGCCACTTAAGGCGAGTCCAGGGGATCTTGCGCCTCGCCAAGCGATACCCCATCACGCCCGAGGCCATCGACCATGCCTGCCAGAGAGCTTTGACCTTTAACAAAACCCGGCTCGCTTACATCAAAGACTGCGCCCTTTACTTCTCGGCCCATGGTCAAAGACCCAAACTTCTTACCCCGAAAAGACAGCTCGATACGGTGCACCTCTATCAACCGGCTTTGAGCGGCGCTGCCGACAGCGCGACTTCCCTTTCTGCGTGCCCCCCACCGGCTTCTCAGAGCGGAAAGGACGGAGAGCTTCCATGACAAAAACGTCTCAATTGCCGCGGTGTGTACTTCGAGGCGACGGCGGAGAAAAAAAAGGCCGCCTAAATTCCCTTATAAGCCACGCGGCGGCTTTGACCCATATCCAGACTACCCCCAAAAATCTCTCCCCGGAGGCAAAACGATGATGCTCGATCAAGTGAGAAACCTCTCCCATCAACTTAGACTCTTCGGCATTCATGAAGCCTGCGACCGAAGAGCTTCCGAGGCGCTCTCCCAACAACTCCATCCCCTGGAATTCCTCCGCCTCCTGCTCGAAGACGAGGCGCTCTCCAGAAAAGACCGCACCGCCAAGGCGCTCATCACCAAAGCGCGCTTTCGCTTCCGCGCCGACCTGGAGGACTGGGACTTTAGTTTCCACAAAGATATCCCCAAAGCCAAAATCAAAGAGCTCTCGGAGCTTAGCTTCTTCCATAACCTCGAAAATCTCCTCCTCCTCGGCAAAACCGGCTCGGGCAAAACTTATCTCGCCATCGCGCTCGGCAAACGCCTCTGCCAGGAGGGCCACTTCACGGTCTTTTTGCCCGTCAACTTCCTCTTCGAGGAAATCCAGGCCGCCAAAGCCGCCGGCCGCTACCTCAACTACGTCAGAAGCCTCATCAAGGCCAAGGTGTTGATCCTCGATGACCTGGGACTGAGAAACTATACCCACGAGGAGGCCACCTCCCTCATGGACATCCTGGAAGAGCGCTACCAGAAAGCTCCCGTGATCGTCACCTCCCAAGTCGAACCGCAGGGATTGGATGAAACTGTTTGAGGATCCGGTGATCGCCGAGGCGATCGTCGATCGCCTGATCCACCCATCGCAGAAAATTACCTTGAAAGGAGAACGCTCGTATCGGGAGAAAATCAAAGAGAAGAGGGGATTGAAAAACAACGGAGGATTAAGGTAGAAAGACCCTCGTCGCTTCGCTCCGATCCGGGTGGTCCCCTAAACTGAAAACCCCTGGGTCCTTTCGTTGAAATCGGACAGATAGTATCGTTTTTCCAATTCTCCTACCCCAAGTCATAACTACGCCCCTTTCCCTATTGAGGACAGTCTAGGCCATGCATCCGATTCAGGTCAAATTATGCCGGGCTTCCGATAGGTATCAAGCATGACAAGAAGCTCGGCGGACAGCACGCCCTTCGACGATCTCAGGTCGGCAAAATTGTTAGCGGCAGGATCTCGCACCAAGTGCGGCGGTTCTTTTCCTGAATTCCTCTGACGGCTTTGAGAAAAGTCTGCGCAGGGCGATGATTGTTTTGTCGCTCGCTCCCAGATGCTCCTTCGTCCGGTCATAGACGGCCCCCATGCCTTTCGGTCGCGCACGCGTCCTGCTCGGCGACGTTGAACGCCTCGGCACTCACCGGGCTCAGGCTTTCTATTCTAGACAATCTACGCTTTCTGCCCTTCACGCCTCGCCCTTTAAAATTGTCACTTAGACCGGAAAGATGTTACGATCGCCCCGTCGATGGCCGTAGAGAATAAATTCCTACGATTCAATCTACTGTTTGCTTTAGCACTCATTTTATTTTACGTCGCCTTAGCTCTCTTTTGGGCTTTCGTCGTCGAGCCTTATTGCGACTCGATCGACTGGAATCCTCCTTGTGTTCCGAAAAGTTTTCGGTGAAGAAAAGGCGAGAGCGTTCGGAGTGACGGCCCAGATCGGGAGGAATTATGCGCATCGCCATAGGGTTGCCGAGTCGGGTAGCGTCCGCTTCGGGCGCGGTGATGCTCGAATGGATCACCCGCGCGGAGCGCGGTCCGTTTTTCAGCGTCGTCGTCACCGATCGGGTCGTTGCCCCGGCGCTCGAACCTCTTGCGGTCCTGGCGCTGGCGGCGGGAGCGACGCGGCGCATCCGTTTGATGACGAGACCGTGCTCGGAAGGAAGAAAAGGCGAGATTGTGAATTTCCCCTAACTGCGGCAAAAACCCGGTGCCCTTCTATTATAACTAACGCATAGCTACTCCGTTCTATCCGGGAACAGCCCCGGCATCCATCGCGACGCAAGTGCGGCCGGAAACGCAAGCCGTAGCGGCGCACGCACGCTTTCAGATGTAAGCACCTCCCGGTCGACTAAGGCCGAAACAATACGACGCGCTTGGCGGTCGCTGGTTACGATAGCATTGGCTACGTCGCCCCGCGGTAACTCACCGCGATAGAGAACGGCTTCGAGAACATTTCCCGACTTCGTTGGAAGATGACCCATTCGGATCTCTTCCTCTGTCCATAAAAGAATGCGGGTGCGCAAACGATCGGGTTGAACCAGTGCTTCCATGAACTTCACTTGGTCAATGCAAAGCTCCAAAAAAAATCGCGTGAAATCCGCAAGCGCTTCTTCACTCAAATTGCCACGACCATCGAGATCGTTCCGGCGGGGGCGATCGCAATTGCTGAGATGGCTTTTGTATGCTGCTACATTTCGGGCGAGACCGCGTGCAATCGACCAGATGCTGCCCGTATCCAACGTCTCAAGGAGAGTCGCGTGTGATATCAGTCTTGCGACACGTCCATTGCCGTCAAGGAACGGATGTATCCACAGCAGGCGATGATGCGCCGCCGGAGTTGCGAGGATTGCATCCGTTTTTCCCAAACGGCCATAGGTGTCCTCGCAACACGCGATAAATCGCGGAACCGCACCGGGACTGATCGGAACATGCTCACCGACTCGGATATCGCGATGCCTCAGTCGGCCGGGCATGACTTTCAGTCGTTCGCCGCTATCGGGATTTTCAACCCCAAGAAGGTCGTCTGGTAATAGCTCGCAGAAACGACGGTGTATTTCCGTTATACCCCCAAGCGATAGGGAGCGGGTTGCCAATCCGCCGGTATCAATCCACCGCTGAACGGTTATATGCGCTTTCGCTTCGAGTTGAAGGTTCCGCTTGCGTGGATCATTGCTATAGTCATTCTTGAGTGCCCGTTCGATGTCGATTGGGTGTGTATTGTGCCCCTCAATCAAATTGCTGTAGTAGCAGTTCATGGCCCGCACCAGATCGGCTAGGGCACTGCGTACACCCTCAGGCAGGCTACGCCGGAATCCAGCCGAACGCGCGGCTACGTCAATCGCGAGATCGGTAAGTTCACGCCGGTAACGTGAACCTTCGGCGATAAGCATTGGCTCCATTAGCGCCACGAGTTCTTTACGGTCTATGACCGCTTCAATGTCCGGTTTTTTGTCCGCTTTCTCATACATTGTAAAGATATATATATCATGAACTTAAGGCATATAACAGGAGAGATTGCGCCAGGCTCTAGGCCGCTTTTCTGGCCATATAGCCGGGGAGGGTTTTGGGCTGAGAAATCGACCTCATCCCCTATCGTGAGACGCATCGTCAGAACCGAGAAAGGAAGTTATAATCGACCGTCTATGCCGTTCCACAATGACTGCTAGCAAGGTCCTATATTATCTCGATCAGACCGGCCTTCCCCTACCGGCTCCACCGATCAACTTTTATCTTTCGGCTTGCAGTCTTATCATTAGTTGCCTGGAAACTACCGCTCAGACCGCGGGAGGAATTATGCGCATCGCCATAGGCTTGCCGAGTAGGGTAGCGTCCGCTTCGGGCGCGGTGATGCTCGAATGGATCACCCGCGCGGAGCGCGGCCCGTTTTCGAGCGTCGTCGTCACCGATCGTGTCGTTGCCCCGGCGCTCGAACCTATTACGGTCCTGGCGCTGGCGGCGGGAGCGACGCGGCGCATCCGTTTGATGACGAGCGTCGTGATCGGACCGACGCGCGAAACCACGCTCCTCGCCCGCCAAGCCGCGACCATCGATGTGCTTTCAGGCGGCCGCCTCACTCTCGGCATCGGCATCGGCGTGCGCGAGAACGATTATCTTGCCACCGGCTTCGACTTTCATCGCCGCGGCCGCCGCGTGGAAGATCAGTTGCCGATCCTCCGTCGATTGTGGTCCGGAGCGGACCTGTCGGACGAAGTCGGAGCGATTGGGCCGCGGCCCTATGGCGCCAACGGCCCCGAACTGTTGATCGGCGGTTATGTGCCCGCGATCGCGCGGCGCATCGCAAAGTGGGGCGACGGTTACATGGCTCCGGGTGGCGGCGAGCCGGCAAGCCTCCTCGAGATGTGGCGCCGGATCGAGAGCGCGTGGCAAGAAGTGGGCCGTGGGGGAAAGCCGCGTTGGGTAGGCGCGAGCTATTATGCGCTCGGTCCGAACGCTCGCGATCACGCGAGCCGCTACATCAACGCCAACTACGGCCACAATCCTGATCTTGCGGCGCGGCGCCTGGCCACCCTGCCCGCCTCGCGCACGGCGGTGGAGGAGGCGATCAAGCGTCAGGCCGACATGGGAGTCGATGAATTCATCCTGCGGCCGTGCGCCGACGATTTGGATCAACTCGACCAGCTCGCTGAAATTGCAGCAGGCTGCTGAAAAAGACTCATATGCCATAGCCTGCCGATGGCAGGCGTTACGATGGTTGCGCTCCAATTGTGGTTAATTTTAACGCTCGCCAGTGGCGAGCTATGCGGCGTACTGAAATAGTACGCCTGCGCTCGCCAATTATCGCGCGCCTCGCCTCTGAGATCTTTTTGAGCAGTCTGCAATCCGGGGGATCGGGGTAACACTTCTGCGACTCGACTTTCTTCCTTTCGACCGCTTTGAGAGAAAGCCGGGGCAGGGCGATGATCGTTTTGATCTTAGGCAGCCTTGAGACGGCGACGGGACGGCTTTAGAACGAGCCGAACACGGACACCCAGGCGGGCGAGCATGTCGATAAGCGCATCAGTGCTGAAGAGGTCGATCCGACCCCGAAGCAGATCGCTTACCCGAGGCTGCGTGATGCGGAGAATTTTGGCCGCTTCGGCCTGCTTGATGCCTCGCGACGCGATCAGCTCTTGAACCTTAATCATCAGGTCCGACCGAACCAGCAGGTGCTCGGCCTCGTGAGGGGAAAAGCCCAGATCCCGGAATACATTGCCGCTCGATCGAGTTACTTTGACTTTCATTTTTGAATTTACCTCTCAGTAGAATTCTCAGTCCGTCGCTTCAGGATCAGAGCGCGAAACCGGTCCCGGCACTCGTCCTGCTCGGCGACGAATGCGGAAGCACAGCGGTTTCTCTTGCCGAATGAGCTTGGGGGCGAAGGGTTACGCTTTAGGATCGTGCCGCGATGTGATCGCGGAGCCAAACTGCAAATGCTTTGCGGTCCTTTTCGCCGGATGCCACCTGCAATACGATTCTTTCCTGCTCATCCACTGAGGCTTGAATCTCAAAACCATTGAGAAACAGAAAAACCTCCATGGCCGCATGTCCGGTGCGTTTGTTGCCGTCTAGGAATGGATGGTTCTGGATGAGCGAATAGCCGAGCGCCGCCGCCTTGTCAGCCAGAGATGGATAGAGGTCTTTGCCTCCAAACGTCATGCGGGGTTGAGCCAGCGCTGATTCCAGGGCGTCCAGGTTGAGGACGCCCAAGGCTCCTCCAGACTGACCGATGACTCGGCGATGCAATTCCAGCGCTTCGTTCAGCGTTAAATTGCGCACTAGGCGAGACGCCGATAAAGTTCGGCGTTTTTACCGAGGATGTAGTCGGCAGCCTGTTGGAACGACTCCTCGGGCCGTGTCAATAGCTCCTCGATGCTGACGCGGGCCAGGTCTTCCGGCTTTATGTTGAAGCGATCGGCAATCTCGCGCAACTTGGCGAGACGTTCGTCAGAGAGAGTGATCGTAAGCGTGCTCATAGAATCACCTCAGATCGTAAGATTATCAGCAAGACGCGGAAAATGCTAATAAACAATGGGGGCAGGAAAAGGCCTCGGTAGTCTTTTCACATCTTTTGAGAGTAAAGAGTGAGGTATGCGTCTTCCCGTGAACCCGCCGGTTTTGCCGATGCTCGCCAAGCGGGTCGGTGAATTGCCGTCAGGCGGAAACTGGATCTTCGAACCGAAATGGGATGGGTTTCGTGCCCTGGTGTTTCGCGATGGGGACGAGGTCCTGATTCAGAGCCGCGACGAAAAATCATTGAATCGCTACTTTCCGGAGCTGCTCGAGCCGCTGCGGTCCCAGTTGCCCGCCCGCTGCGTGCTCGACGGCGAAGTCGTCGTCGCGAAATCAGATGACGCGCTCGACTTCGATTCGCTCCAGCTCCGCATTCATCCCGCCGCGTCGCGGGTGAAGCTTCTTTCTAAAGAGATTCCCGCATCGATCGTGTTTTTCGATCTGCTCGCCGAGGGCGACCGGGATCTGCGCGGCACGGCTTTCCAAGATCGCCGACGCATGCTGGAATCGCTGCTTTCATCCGCGTCGCCGCCGCTGCATCTCACGCCCGCAACGCGCGAATCGAGCATAGCGCAGGATTGGTTTCGCCGCTTCGAGGGCGCCGGTCTCGACGGCGTCATCGCCAAGCCGGCATCCGGAGCATACGAGCCCAACAAGCGCGTGATGCTCAAGGTCAAGCACGAGCGCGAGTGCGATTGTGTCGTCGCCGGGTTTCGCTGGCACAAGAAAGGCGAGCGCACGATGGTCGGCTCGCTCCTGCTCGGCCTTTACGACGACTCCGGCGCGCTGCAGCATGTCGGCGTGTGCGCGAGCTTCACGGAAGCGAAGCGGCGCGAGCTGGTAGAATTCCTCGCTCCATACCGCAAGAACGCGCTCGCCGCTCACCCTTGGAAAGATTGGGCCGAGCAGGGATCAGAAGCCGAGCAGCGCATGCCCGGCGGCCAGAGCCGCTGGAGCGGGGGCAAGGACTTGTCCTGGGAGCCGCTCCGTCCCGAGCTGGTGGTCGAAGTCGCGTACGACCACATGCAGGGCAATCGCTTTCGTCACACGGCGCAGTTTCGCAGGTGGCGCACGGACAAGAATCCGGGCGACTGCACGTATGACCAGCTCGAAGTCGTTCCACCGGAAGAGCTGGCGGTGATTTTCGCGGACGGTCGCTAGTCCACTACCTCCTCTCTTTCTCCCCCTTAGCAAGGGGGAGATTAAGAGGGGGTAGCGCCTTACCAAGGGGGAGATTTAGTGGGGGTTTTTCGCAGCGCGCCGGCTGCGCCATTCGCGTGTCGGATCGTCGTCCGGGTCGGGAGTCTCCTGCGGCGGGCGCAATTCTTCCGGAACATTTCTGAGGTTCACTCGAATGCGCGTCCAGGTGGACGACCTGCCGCGCATCGAGTCGATCAGCACGTCGTCCACGGCGAGAAGCGCGGCGATTTCCGGGTGTTTACTCTTCCACCTCTCCAGACCGGCGCGGGCCGCTTCTCGGTCCGGAGAGTTCGCAACCACCAGAAGCGGCGCCTTCGTCCGCGGCTTCTTGACTGCGGACTTCTTCTTCATCGCGGCGCGGGCGCGCGAAGGCTGCACGCGCGGCGCTTCGCCCTCCATCTTACGAAAATGCGGCGGCCACGGCGCGTCGCCGAGACCCGCCGCCTCGTCTTCCGCCGCGAGCTCCAGCAGCTTTTCGAGCGAGCCAGGCGCGGCGTCCATATCAACGTGCGGATCGCCAAGCTCCGCGAAGCGCTTGGAAACTGTCAGCACAGTGAAGTCGGCCGGGTCGCAGTCGGGGACCTCATGCCAGTGAAGCGGCGTGGACACGCGGGCGTCGGGAAGCGGGCGCACGGAATAGGCGGAGCAGGTCGTGCGGTCCTTCGCGTTCTGGTTGTAGTCGAGGAACACGCCGTGACGCTCCTCCTTCCACCACTTCGAGCTGGCCAGGGCCGGCGCGCGCCGCTCGACTGCGCGCGATAACGCGAGCGCGGCGCGGCGGACTTCGACAAACGTCCAGCGCCGTTCGAGCCGCACGTTCACGTGCATTCCCCGCGAGCCGCTTGTGTTAGGCCAGCCGCGAAGCCCCATCTCCTCGAGAAACGATTTAACTTCGAGAGCAACGCGGCGTACGTCGTCCCAGTCGACGCCGGGACCGGGATCGAGATCGACGCGCAGCTCGTCCGGGTGCTCGAGATCGCCGGAGCGCACGGGGTGTGGATGGAGCTCGATGCAGCCCAGGTTCACCACCCACGCGAGCCCGGCCGCGTCGTCGACCACGACCTCCTCCGCTTTGCGGCCCGATGGGAATGACAAGGTAACGGTTCGTAGCCACGAAGGCCGCCGGGCGGGCGCGCGTTTCTGATAGAATGCCTGGCCTTCGGCGCCGTCGACGAAGCGCTTGAGAACCAGCGGACGATCGCGGATGCCGGCGAGAGCGCCCGGCGCGACCGACAGGTAGTAGCGCACGAGATCGAGTTTCGAGAGCTTCGTCTGCTGAGAAAAATACAGCTTGTCGGGGTGGGTCACCCGGACCTCGCGCCCCTCGATCGTCAGAACCACGGGTGTGTCTTCCTTCATCACTGAACCAGGCTAACGCTCAGCATTGGGGCCGAGCCGTTTACAGCTTAACAATTCTGGCTAATTGATCTAGTTCTCTTTTATTTGCTAAGATCGGAAAACCGCCACATTTTAGCGAAATTCCGAGTTAACGGTCGGAAGGAAACCGTTCCAGGCGTTCAAGCGCTTCGCTTCGTTCAAAACCTTCTGCCGTAAGCCCGTCCCCTATGGCCAGCGCAGCCGCGATGACTAGCATTAATATGCCCCGCCGTACCCGCACCGGGAGCCCGGAATGATCGCTACCCAAACTGAGAAATCAGGGAGGCGTCGGATTTTTTTCGGCTGGTATATGGTCGCCGCGAGTGTCGTGGCCAACACGATCTTTTCCGCCGCCTATTTCCAGGGCTTCGGCGTTCTCATTCTCCCGATAGAACGCACCTTCGGCTGGGACCGCTGGGTTATTTCAGCCGCCATGTCGCTGCGCCAGTTGGAGTCCGGCATTGTCAGTCCCGCTGTCGGCTTCCTGCTGGACCGCTTCAGCGCGCGTAAATTGATTTTCTGGAGCGCCGTCATCTCGGGCGCCGGCTTCGTCGGCCTCGGCTTCACCACCGGCATCGTCACGTTTTTTCTCTGCTTCGTGGTCATTTCACTGGGAGCATCCGGCGTCAGCCACGCGGTCACCTGGCCCGTGATCATCTCGCGGTGGTTTCGTCGCAACCGCGGCCTGGCCACGGGGCTTGCGGTAACCGGTCCCATCTTCGGCTCGCCCCTCGTCATACTGAACACGCAGATCGAGGAGGCATACGGCTGGAGGATCGTCCTGTTCGGCTACGGCGCCTTGGTCTTGGTCGGTGTCACCTTGCTCAGCATGCTGGTGCGCGACCGACCGGAGCCCTATGGTTTGCGGCCGGATGGCGACCCGCCGGAGGAGGGCGCCTCCATTGAACATTCTACCGGCTCATCGCGCCGGCGAACGGATGCCGGGTTGACGCTCCGCGCGGTGCTCCACACCAAAGAGTTCTGGCTGTTCACGGGCTACTTGTCGGGTAACTTCGCCGTGAACTCCGCGGTCCAAGGCCACATGATTCCCTATTTCCAGCAAGACATTGGATTTACCGCGGCCTGGGCGGCCGTGGTCATGTCCATTGTCTTTACCATCAGCGGCATCGGGCGCATCGGCGGCGGCTATCTGCTGGACAGGATGGACTATCGCCTCGTCCTGGCAGTCGTCGCCGCAATGATGGGCCTTTCGCTGTTGTACCTCCAGGTCGTGGACGTAAAAACGGTCCCGGCCACATTGCCGTTCGCGCTGCTGTTCGGCGTCAGCTTCGGCTGCCTCGTTCCCATGCGCGGCGCCGTCGGCAGCATTATGTTCGGCACCCGGACCATCGGAGGAGTCTTGGGCCTTCTGCAGGGGGGCTCCATTGTGGCGGGGGTCATCGGCCCGTTGGTCATGGGCATCACCTTCGACCTGCACGGAAACTATTCCGCCGCCATCTGGGGACTCATCGTCATCAGCGCTTTCATGGTGCCGGTGTCCCTGGCCATGGCTTCGCCCGCCGAGTTGGCCAAGCGAATTGGGCGGCAGCGGATCGACTAGCAGGCTGCTGAAAAAGTCCCCATAAATTACAAGGATGAATTATGAAAGCTGAAAACGGAAATTTCCGCTTTCATCCTTCCGCCTTCATCCTTATTCTTTCGCGCGATCACCCCGCCCGCATCTTGAGCAGCGTTGGAATATCCATCGTCTCCTCATACAGCCGCAGTTCCGTTTCTTTGCTCTGCGCCGCGAGCATGGCCATGCGGTCGGCGAGCTCGTTGCCTTCGGTGCCGGCGTGGCCGGCGACGTGGGTGAGGTTCACTTTGTCTGCAATGCGCCGGTAGATCGCGTAACAGTCCTGGATAATTTCCAGGTTCTTGATATCACCGCCGGATTTTTTCCAGCCTTTTTTTTTCCACCCCGCCGCCCAGCTGCGAACGCAGTTGAGGGAGTACGCCGAGTCGCTGCACACCTCGACGGTGTTGCCGGTCCTGATTTCCGCTTCGGCCATGCGGAGCGCGTGATAGAGCGCGTTCAGCTCGGCGGTATTGTTGGTGCCCATGGGGTTGTGCAGGCCATACCACAACTCAGCGAGTTTGCCGGCTTGGTACACGACGATGCCGGAGCCGGCATTGCCGGGGTTCGGCTCACAAGCACCATCGCAGTAGATGCTGACATCGAATTGATGGGCGGTATGCGTGGCGCGGCGTGCGCCGGCCGATGTGCTGGCTTTTTGCCTGCCGGCTGTTTTGGGCGGAGCGCTTGCGGTGCCGCCGCGAAAGGCCTGCTCGGCTTGCGCGCGGGTCGGGAACGACTTGAAGCGCGCCCCGGCATATTTCTCCACGGCCCGCTGAGTGGTCGCCCAATCCGTGAATACGCCGGTCTGCCGTCCTGCCCATACCACGTAAAATTTTTGCGCCATGCCGAGTCTATGTGCCTCCTGTGAAATTAGTCGTTGAAGAGTTGACGTCAGACTTCGACGAGTTCGACTGGTGGACTCTTTTCACTTTCCGAGTATATCGATCACCAACCATTCTTTCCATTCTTAATTTTCGCGAGTTCCCGCCACGAAGCTCCGGCGATTGTTCTGTCCCTCGTTCCCAGATGCTCCTCAGTGCGGTCATAGACATCGCCACAAGTAGATTCAACACCTCGGATAAATTGCGCTATTATTTGGCGTCTGATAGGCAGAGCATTGTTCCACATCTTTTTGTCGGGGAGGAACCATGGTCAAGGAGCGTTTTGCGGGCGTGATGCTCACGCCGTTTGAACAGTGGGTGCAGTCCGAGGGACTGAAGGTTATCACGACCCACACGATCGCCGACGTCCTGACGGAAGAACTCGAGCCCTGGGAGCGGACCGGCTGCCGGGGGGCGCTGCTGGATATGACGCACGATCCCTCGGACAAGGTCATGATCAACAACCAGGGAACGACCCGCTATCTCATCGAGATCCCGCCGCAGGGCGTGTTCAAGGCCGAGAAGCACATGTACGAGGAGATCTTCTACGTCGTGAAGGGACGCGGCGCCACCGTCGTCTGGAACGAGGGAAGCCCCAAGCTGACTTTCGAATGGCAGGAGGACAGCGCCTTCGCCATACCCTTGAACGCGTGGCATGAGATCTACAACGGGAGCGGAACTGAGACTGTCCGGCTCTACGCCGCGACCAACATGCCGGCCCCTTTCAATCTCTACGGCAGTCCCGAGTTCGTCTTCAATTGCTCCACGAGCTTCAGCGACCGTTTTGATCCCACCGACAAGCGGTACTTCAGCGGCGAGTCGATCAAGCTGGAGGACCGGGTCACGCAGTCGAATTTCATCCCCAGCGTGACGCAGATGGCCCTCGACAACTGGGCGTACCGCGGGCCGGGTACCAACATGAATGTTCTGATGGCCGGCGGCCGCTTCATCTGCCACGTGTCGGAGTTCCCTGCCGCGTCGTACAAAAAGGCGCACGGCTTCGCGAGCGGGGTGACCACGGGCGGCCGCAACCGAACCGGCCTCGTGTCGGAGAACAGCTACCTCTTTCTCAGCGGTGAAGGCTACGACCTCCAGTGGGCGCCGGGAGTGAAGCCGGGCCCAGGTGTAGAGTGGAAGCGGTTTGGCTTCAAAAAAGGCTCGCTGATGACGAATGGGCGTGGCGGCCATCAGCACTTCAATCCCAGCGGTGAGCGCGCGCGTTACCTGGTCCTCCGCTACGGCAATGACCGGTTCGGCATGCGGGGCGAGCAAAATCCGGGGCGTGAGAGATTCGGAGCGCGCCGGCCCCAAATCGAGTACGAGGACGAGGAGCCGCGCATCCGGGCGCTCTTTGAGGAAGAATGCGCAAAGCGCGGCGTGAGGTCCAAAATGCCGCCCGTATGTTGACAACGAACTCCAGCAACACCCGCGCGATGTTTGGCTGCGAGAAATTATTTCGCGGTGGAGACAGGTTGCCCCGAAATCGCGGCGGCCGCGACTTTCCGGCCTGTGTTCCGGAGCAGCTCTCTGTCGGCCTCGGGGGTTTCCGCCGGCGGAACGCGAAGCACCGTGTTTCTGCAATAAGTCGCGATAGGATTCCCGACGGACGAGACGGCCCGCCTTGGATCTTTACCGCTCTGCAACGCGCGAATTCCCTCCCGCAACAGCTTCCGAACGAGGGTCACCCCGCGATCCGTGGCGCCCAGGTGTTCCAATGCGTGGACGGCGATCGGGCGCTGGCTCTCTTGCGCCTCGTAGTCCCCCGGCTGGCGTTGACGCTCTTCATGGGTTCGACTGATGGACTGCGAGCTTCTCAGCGGGCGCGCGACAGAGCGCTGCTCTGCATTCTCCGGCGCATAGCGGAACTGGTACGCGAGCGTATGGGTGTCATCGACCGGAACCGTCCAGGCGGTCATGTACAGCGGACCGAAATCCAGCTCTTCCGTGGGCCGAAAGCGGCTCGGCGCAAACTGGTCGACGTTGGGCATGATGTAGTCGCCCAGACGTACCCAAACTAAATCACCTACTCGCCGAGTGTGGATACCGATCACGCCGACCGGGCTTTCCTGCCACTCGAGCACCCTTGAACGAAAGCCCTCCCGAATCGCCGCGACATCAACCTCGAATTCTTTGAGCCCGACGTTGAAGTAATCCTCCGAAGGCCCCCCGTTCACGCTCGGACGGTAGCGATCCAGCTTTGCGCGCGCCTCCTCCGGGTCGTGAAGAAAGACAAAGTGCGCCTGGTCCGCGTTATTCTCCGCCAACTGCAACCAGTTGCAGTCATAGATGAATTTCTGTTCCGTTTCTCCGCCCGGCACCATGCGGTAGCCCGGCAGTTCGAATGAATCATAGATCGGAAACTCGGGACGATGCTCCGGGGGCCCCATGTAGGCAAAGATCAGCCCCTTGTACTCGATGGTCGGGTAGGCGCCATGGAAAAATCGGTCTTTAAAGGTGCTCTCGGGCGGCTCCCCCGGCGTCTCCAGCACTCGGCCGTCCACGTCGTAGAGCCAGCCGTGATAGCAGCAGCGAATTCCGCAGCGCTCGACCATGCCAAATTCCAGCGACGTGCCGCGGTGGCTACAGTGCAGCTCGAGAAGTCCGATTTTTCCGCGGCCGTCGCGAAAAAGTACGAGGTCCTCGCCCATGATCCGAATGCGCTTCGGCAGGTCTTTTAGTTCCGCGGTCATCCCCACCGGATGCCAGAAGCGGCGCAGATATTCACCGCACGGTGTTCCGGGCCCAACTTCGGTCAGCTCCCTGTCATGCTCCGGGACCTCTCTATGGTAGTAGCCGCTGAACGGCTCCTTGATCAGCTGCGCCATCGCCTCGTCCTTCCGTCCGGTTTCAAAATGGTTCTAGTGTCCTGGAATTAAAGTTCACTTAAGAATTGCAATATATGACGACGGCTGACTCACCCTAAATCCCCCTTGATCCCCCTTTTTCAAAGGGGGAATTTTTCTCCGCTACTCCGTTAACCCCTCTTTGATAAAGAGGGGAAGGGGAGATTTTTCGCCCGAACGATGCAGCAATGATTCCACGAACTTTAGATACACCACACTAGCCCTCTGTCTATTGAAACGCCACATCGCCCAATTCAGGTCAGGTGGCCAGCCTCTCGATAATAGCGCGCGGCGCCGGGATGGAGTGGAATCTTCGTCTCCCATTGCCTGGTGATTGGCTCTGTCAGTGTCGACGAGTAGGTGAGAAAAGGTATGGGCAGGAGTTGGTTGTAGGTATAGCTCACGGTGACCGAGGCTTCCTCGATGCGTTTTCTGTTCCGGTCAATGCTCTCGGCAATCGGATAGATAATGCCGTCGTCTACTTCTGTGCGGGTGATCAGGAGGTTATCGGATAGATCAACGGTCAGCAGCGGCTCTTGGATAGACGGCAGGAATCCTACCGGAACGATATTGCGCGCATAACCCTCGCGCTCCAAGCCGGCCATCACCTGCTCCTCGAGGCCGATGAAGCGAAACCCGTTGGCGGCCACGGTTTGCCAGACGCCTTCCGTCGAGGCATGCCCGATGACGACATCCACCTCTCGGTTTCTGATCTCTTCATCGAGTGCCGTCAAGCCCACGCCCACGTGCCACCACCGGCCGCCCCAGGCTTCGATGTCCGCCAGCGAGTAGCCGTACTGCCGCAAGATCTGATTCTCATGCTCGTACAATTCATCCGCGCGGACGCCCAATCGGATCGCGCGCTTTTCCCGGCCTATCTGTCCGAGGTCCTTGACGGGGCACCAGGGAGCCAGAGCGAACAACTGCCGATCGATTCTGGGAAACCGCGCGACCGAGCGGAGATTAGTCAACGGCTTTCCCGCCCACGAACGCTTTCCTTCGTGCGCCCAACTCGCCCGCACCGCCGGGAACACCCACCCTAAGTCCAGTTCTCCACCCGACACCCAATCCAGGCGGTTGAGGGCGGGAGCGATGATCGCAACCGGAGCAGCGTCTTGAACGCTGCGCGCGAACACCTGGGTCATCCTGTACGAACCGGCCCATCCCACTCCGATCTTGACGCCCTGGAAGACGATATTGGATGGTAACTGGGTATCCAAAAAAGTGGCTCTCTCCTGCTTATGAAAACTCAGAACTTTCTATTGGAGAATCTCCCTAAAAACTTGTTGCGCATTCTCATCATGCCAAAGCTCATAGCAGGGCCTCCTTGGGCCTGTCAAATACCGTTCAGCGGACACTGGTCCGACACTAAAATCCGTGCCCGCTACCGAAGTTAAAAACGAATTTGACCGTAAGGCAGAAAGCTGGTAGACGCCGGACTATGAGGAAACTATTTAACCCCAGTAGCTCGATGTTCTTCACCGCACTTTTAAGTTCATTACTCGCCATCAGCTCGCCTGCCCAAACCCAAGAGCAAAGCAAGGATTGGGAAAAAAAATGGCAGGCGACGATCCAGGCAGCCAAAAATGAGGGGAAGCTTGTTTACCACTCCGGGAATTCCTCCGAACCTTATTTCCAGGAATTTCAGAAAAAGTTTCCCGAGATAAAGCTCACTCAAATCTTGACGCGCGGGGGAGCAGCGGCCGAGCAACGTTTAATGGCCGAACGACGGGCCGGGGTTTACGTCGCGGACATTGTGCATCTGGGAGCGGGGTCGGGTTCCGCGTTGGCCGGCGCAGGGGCACTCGATCCTCTCGAACCCTATATGATTCTCCCCGAAGTTTTGGATCAGTCGAAATGGTTTGAAGGGAGACACTATTTCGCCGACAAGGACGGAAAGTACGTTTTCAAGTATGCCTCGAACCCCGGCGCCGACATTTCATACAATACCAAACTCGTAAATCCAGATAACATAAAATCTTATTGGGATATTCTCGACGCAAGATGGAAAGGAAAGATTGTGACTTACGATCCGGGCGCCCGCGGCTCGCGCCTATTCAGCTACTTCTATTATAATCCGGAGCTGGGACCTCGTTACTTGAGGCGGCTCTTTGGTGAAATGGAGCTTACTGCCAGCCGCGACCGTCGCCAGATGACCGATTGGTTGGCTCAGGGAAAATTCGCCATAGCGCTTCGGACCGCCCCGGATGCGTCGACTTTGGATGACGCAAGGGCCCAAGGACTACCTGTGAATTGGTTTACTCCCGGACACTTTAAAGAGGCAGTGGCTATAAGCGGCGGGCCGGCTCACGTTGCAGTGGTCAACAGGGCCCCTCATCCCAATGCAGCGAGACTCTTTATTAACTGGTTTCTGTCCCGCGAGGGCCAGCTGATGGTACAAAACATCGCTGCTAAACATGGAGACGGCGTTGACTCGCTTAGAATGGATATCCCCAAGGACATGATTCATCGAGGTTATCGCCGAGAGGAGAAAACCAAGTTTTTCGACATGGATGCACCCGCACATGCCAACGATGATCCGGTTGCAAAGCTTATCAATGAGGCGTGGAGGAGATAGGCTGGCTTGCTCATGAGACCCGCTCTCAAGTTATTTTGTAGAAGCGGTGAGTAAGTGTGAAAAACCAAGGAGGCGCGAAATGAGCGAACGCCGGATAACTCGTACCGAAACCCCGATGGAAACAGATTACGACCAAGCGGTTCGTGCCAAAGAAATCCGCAACAAGCGGATGGCAGAAGGGAAAGTAATCGTCAAGGGTAACGACTTGCCGTGGGAGCTTAACCGTCAGGGACGGATCAAGTACTTTCTAACAGATCGATCAGAAGATGTCGCGGCTCCCGGCTGGCTTGTCTTCCAACAGGAGATTCATAAGCACTCGGGCATGCACCGGCATCAAGGCGGAACTTTTATCTTCATCTTGGGCGGCAAGGGATATAGCGTGGTAAACGGCGTGCGCCACGATTGGGAGGCCGGCGATCTAGCCATTTTGCCCATGGTGCCCGGAGGCGTTGCCCATCAACACTTCAATCTCGAGCCCGGTGTTCCCGCCCTTTGGATGAGGGTGGGTTATACCCCGCACAAGAGACTCGTTCTTGCCAACTGGATCGAGCAGCTCGAGGTCAACCCGGACTGGGCGGAGAAAAACGGATTACAGGATCGCCAAGTGGCTCCGATGGTAAACCATGCGCGTACGACAAACAACGATGACTCTCCACGCGGGAACACTCTCTTCGACGCCCTGTTGCGGCTCCGCGACGAGCAACGAGAGCAGATGAAGCACGCTCGGATGGTCGTTCAGGGGAAATCGTTACCTTTGGAGATCAATCCGATGGGTTTGTTCCGCTGGTACGTCCATCCGCACATGAAGGATGTCGGATGTCTCGCCCAGATGATTTACGTGCACGAGATTCCGGGTGGGAGTCGTTCCGGCAAACAGCTTCATCAAGGCGGGCGCTTTCATTATGTCCTCGAGGGAAAAGGCAGCACCGTCATAGACGGGGTGCGCCATGATTGGGAAGAGAACGAAATTATCCTGCTCCCTCTCAGTTCCCATGGCGTCGTCCATCAGCATTATAATTCAGACCCAAGTAAACCCGCCAGGTTGCTCGTGTCCGAACCCAACTTGGTCCACGTTTGGGGAGTGGACCTGGGTTCGGGGTTAGAGATGCTAGAGCCGGCCCCGGAATACCAAGGGTAGAGGTTAGATTGTCGTCGCGATCATCACGCCGTTGAGCTCCGCGTTAGCAACAGGAGGATACCAAGGTGCGAACATTCAATTGGGTTCGCTTGGCGGCTGTCCTCTGCTGTGCCGTCGTGTTTCTGGCCGCGGGTCTCGCAGGCCTCTCCCAGGCTCAGGAAAAAGACTGGGACAAAGCGCTTGCTGATCTCGTTGCCGCTGCGAGGAAAGAAGGCAAAGTCGTCGTCAAAGCGCCGCCAAACCCCGACGCGCGGGTCGAGATTCCGGCAAAATTTCGCGAGCGCTTCGGTATCACGGTGGAATATCTCGCGGGCCGCAGCAGCGAGCAGGCCGAGAAGCTCCGATTAGAGCGCGCCGCCGGCTTCTACACGACGGACGTCTTGCTGGGCGGAATCCAGACCCTTTCGACGGTGCTTTACCGGGAAGGCATGCTGGATCGTCTGAAACCGATGCTCATTTGGCCGGAAGCGATCGATCCCTCGAAATGGAAGAACGGAACGTTGCCCTTTGCCGATCCGGATGGGAGTTATGTGCTCCGCTTGTTCAGTTACGTCGACCCGCTGATTTACATCAATACTCAGCACGTAAAACGCGAAGAATTGACATCGACGCGAGATTTACTCCACCCCAAATGGAAAGGGAAAATCGCGGTCCTCGATCCGACGGTTGCGGGAAGCGGCGGAAACACCGCGGCGCAGTTTTATCTTCAGTTCGGCGAAGGATTCGTCAAGCAATTTTATCTTCAGCAACAGCCTGCGGTAAGCCGCGACAGCCGCCAGATCGCCGACTGGCTCGCGCGTGGAACTCATCCGATAACTCCAGACGCGAGCAGCGCGGTCGAACGAATGCTCAGCGACGGTTTCCCAATTGGAGCGATTTATAGTTTGAGCGATGCGGCGGGCTCCTTGTCGGCAGGCAACGGCCACTTGGCGGTTTTTAGCCGAGCCCCGCATCCCAACGCCGCGCGCCTTTTTGTCAATTGGATGGCCTCCAGAGAAGGAGTCGGTCTCTACGCTCGCGCCCTTATGGCTCCCTCGACCCGAACCGACGTCGATGAGTCTTTCCTGGACCCGCGGAAAATCCCCCGTCCCGGAGTGAGGTACTTCGACGGCGCCGTCTGGGATTACAACGTCCAACAAAGAGAACAGGCGCAGCTCCGCGTTAAGGAACTTTTACGGAGATAGTTCTTCGAAGCAACGACAGGATATCATCGCAATGATCGTATGGGTCCGGCTTTTTAGCGGCCCCTCGACATATTCGAAAGCGTCCGCAGACATAAAATGGGTATCGCAATCGATGACATGACTTGAGCCCGCCGAACTTTTTACCACGCGCGCGAGGAAAACAATCGCACGGCGCGCCGCATGTCGGCCTTCAATCGCCGCCCGTCGGCAAGCCCCAGACCAAGTTGACACGAAAGTATCGTTATCGGATACTCTCCGCGGGCAGACGAGGCAGCTTCTCTACTACCGTGGAGATCGGCCCGGAATTCATCAAGAAGGTTTCTTCCGCCGGATGGAAACACGGCGACTCACGCGTCATTGAGCGGCCTTACCGGGAAGGATCGCGGAATTCTTAAAGAGCAAATTTTTAAAAGGAAGAGCGATTCTATGAGACGCATAGCGCCTCTGTTTTCCATGGCCATTATCGGCTTCGTTGTCCTCTTGGCTCCCTTGGCCCATGGGGCGGAGGCGAAGGCGCCCTGGCAGGAGGAATGGGAAAAGACCGTTCAGGCCGCCAAAAAGGACGGTCAGCTCGCGATCTACGGCGTCAACGGTTATGACGAGGTCTTCAAGGCGTTTGCCAGGACGTTCCCCGAGATCAAAGTATCTTTCCTCGGCGGGCTGGGCTCGCAGCTCGGGCCGAGGATCATGAACGAGCGCAGGGCGGAAAAGTATCTCGTCGATATCTATCTCGCGGGCATCGTCACGCCGTACACGGTCTTTCACCGCGGCAAGGCGCTCGATCCGATCCGGCCGGTGCTCGCGCTGCCGGAGGTCTTGGACGAGTCGAAGTGGTGGAGCGGCCGGCACCACTACGCGGATCCCGAGGGACAATACATCTTTGTCTTCCAGGGAAACGTCCATGGCGGGGAGACCGCCTACAACACCCAGCTCTTCGATCCCAGGGAGATCAGATCTTATTGGGACTTCTTGAATCCCAAATGGCGCGGTAAGATCGTCGCGAGAGACCCCAAGGCGGTGAGCACCGTGGCCCATAGCCTGCGATTTTTCTATAATCATCCGGAAATCGGTCCGGATTTCATCCGGCGCTTCTTCGGCGATATGGACCTGGCTCTCTCCCGCGACGAACGCCAGATGACTGACTGGCTGGGCGCGGGAAAATTCCCTCTCGCCTTCTTCATCGCCGGCGTGGAAGAGGGGGAAAAGCAGGGGTTGCCGGTCAAGATGTTCGAACCCGGTCGTTTTAAAGAGGGCGCGAGCGTGGGACCGACCCAAGGTTCGGTCTCTCTCATCAATCGGGCGCCGCACCCCAACGCGGCGAAGGTGGCGATCAATTGGCTGCTATCGCGCGATGGGCAGACCGCCTATCAGAACGGCTTCGCCCAGACCGACGATGTCATCGAGTCGATGAGGGAAGATATTCCCAAGGACATCATTCCCGCGCCGCATCGGCGGGTCAAAGGCGCCAAATATGTTTATTCCGGCAGGCCGGAGTGGATCGATATGGCGCCGGTGCAGAAGCTCGTGAACGAAGCGCTGGGTCAGACGCAGAAGTAAACCGGAGGGCTTTATGCTGAGCAAGCCGAAATCGGAGACGGCGGACGTGGGATATCGGGACCTGAGAGGTTACGTCGGGCTGCTGGAGGCGGCGGGACTTCTCAGGCGGATCAAAACTCCGGTCGAGCCCAAGCATGAGCTCGGAGGGATTGCGGCAAGATCGCTGGATCGCGGCGGGCCCGCGCTCATTTTCGAGAACATCCGCGGGCACGAGGGGATGCCCTTGATTACCAATATCCTTTCCACCACGGCGCAGCTCGCGATCGCTTTCGGCGCCGAGCCGGACGAGGATCGGATCTACGAAAAAATCGTCCACGGCATGGAAAACCGAACGCCTTCGGTCGCGATCAAGTCCGCCGCCCCGTGCAAGGAGGAAATCCATCGCGGCGACAAAGCCGATCTCTACAAGTTTCCCACGCCGTTTTGGCATGAGCTCGACGGCGGCCAATACATCGGCACGACGGCGGGATTCATCACCATGGATCCGGACACGGGCGCTCACAATATGGGATCCTACCGCGTCATGATCAAGGATCGAAACACGCTCGCGGCCAACGTGCGCGGCGCTCATCCCATCGGCAAGGGGCCGCGCCCGAACGATCACGGCGGCACCGCGCACATCCTGCAGAACGAGGCGCGCGGCCGGCCGACGCCGATGGCGCTGGCGCTCAGCATGGATCCGCTCCTCACCTTGGCCTCAGGAACCAGCGTCCCGCTGGACAGCCACGGGTACGCGGAGTACGAGGCTGCGGGCGGCTGGCGCGGCAGCCCCACCGAGCTGGTCCAATGCGAGACGAGCGAATTGCTGGTGCCGGCGCGCGCGGAGATCATCGTCGAGGGAGAGGTGGTCGCCAACGCGAGAACGCCCGAGGGCCCGCACGGGGAATCGACCGGTTTCTACGGCGAAAACAAAGAATCGTTTCTGATCCGAGTGAAATGCATCACCCAAAGAAAGCATCCGCTGAGCTACGGCTTGATCTGCAGGGTATTCGAGGACTATCCGCGGACCTTGCTGAGGTCGGGATCGTTCCAAACCCTTCTGATCCAGAAAACCGGAATGACGAATATCACCAAGGCGTATCTCCCGGAGGTTGGAAGACTGGGCATGGTGATCATCGCCGCCAGGATACGTGACGCCGAAGAGCCCAAGCGGATCATGAAAGCGGCCTGGGAGAACGGCGGGGCGCGATGGGTGATCGTGGTCGACGACGACTGCGATGTCAGAAACTGGAACGACGTCATGTGGAGGGTGTGCGCGGCGGCCGTTCCGGAGAAGAATGTGATCGAAGGGCCGCGGGTTGCCGGCTCGCGCCGGCGCGACGAGATCGAATTCGAGCCGCCGCCGTCGGGCCTGGGCATCGACGCCACCATGCGTTTCAAGGACAGAGGCTTTCCGCCGGTCAACCAGGTCAGCCGCGAGCTCATGGCGCGGGTGGCGAAGCGCTGGAAGGAATACGGCCTCAGTTAGAGAGGAGCGATCATGTTGACGCAGGAGGAAAACGAGCTTTTGACGAGAGTCGGACCGGGAACGCCTTGCGGCCAGCTTCTAAGGCGCTACTGGCATCCCGTCGGATTCGTCTCGGAGTTGACCGAGGCCAAGCCGAAAAAAAGGCTGCGTATTTTGGGCGAAGATCTGGTCTTGTTCCGCCTCCCGAGAACTCAAGGCCAAATCCGATACGGTCTCCTGGCCGAGCACTGTTCCCACCGGGCCGCTTCCCTGTACTACGGGAACGTGGAGGAGAACGGGCTCCGCTGCGCCTATCATGGATGGAAGTACGACGCGAGCGGCCGGTGTTTGGAGCAGCCCTTCGAGTCCAAAGAAACCACCACGAAAGACGAGATCCGGCACCCCGCCTATCCGGTGGAGGAGCTTGCGGGCCTGTTGTTCGCCTACATGGGGCCGCCGGAGAAAAAAACTTTGCTGCCGCGCTGGGACGTGCTCGTGCGCGAGGACGGAACGAGGGAGATCCAGATCCATCCGGTGCTCAACTGCAACTGGCTCCAGGCGCAGGAAAATACGCCGGACCTGGTGCACGGATTTTATCTTCACGCGTATCAGTTCAAAGCGCGCCGGATGAGCGAGGGGAGATATCGCGACCGGCAGATCGAGAGCATCGAATTCGACGAGTTCGAGTGGGGCATGAAGCAGAGGCGCATCTATGCCGACCGGGGTCCCGGCGCCGTGACCGCCTATCCGATGATCTTTCCGAACATCATGCGGCTCAACGAGGCGTCGCGCGAGGTCATGCACTGGCGCGTGCCCCTGGACGATTACAACAGCCGGATTTTCTGGGCCGGCTTTACGCCTTCGCGCGGCGGAAAAAAGGTCGCGCAGCCCGAGCACCCGCCGGTGACCTACATCACGTATAAAGAAGACGGCGAATTCCTCATGACCACGTTTCCGAGCCAGGACGCGATGGCGTGGGAGACTCAGGGGCCGATCTTCGACCGGACGAAGGAAAATCTGGGCGCGTCGGATATCGGCGTCGTGAAATACCGCAAGCTGCTCAAGGAGCAGATCAGGATCGTCCAGCAGGGCGGCGACCCGATCGCCTTTGTGCGCGATCCGGAAAAAAATCGCATCGTCGAATTCACGACCTTGCAGGGAACTCCCGACGAAGGGATGCGCTGGGTCGAGCTTTTGGAAAAAAGGGTGATCTGAGATGCCGAATCTCAGGATGGGGATAGCCGGCCTGGGCATGGCCTCGCGCCAGATCCTGCCTTACTTCGAAAAAATTCCTTACATCCAGGCTGCCGCGGCGGCGGATATCCGAAAAGAGAGCTTGAAGGCTTTTCAGGAGAAGTATGCCGGCAAGGTATTCGAGAGCGTCAAAGAGATGTGCGAGAGCCCGGACATCGACGCCGTCTGGATCGCGACTCCTAATCTGCACCATGCGGACCATGCCATCATGGCTGCCGAGAACGGCAAGCACATCATCTGTGAAAAACCGCTGGCCGTGACTCTGGAAGAGTGCGACCGGATGATCGAGGCGGCGGAGCGGAACAAGGTCAAGCTCCTGCAAGGCCATTCGAAGATCTACGAGCCGGCGATAAAGAAAATGCGCGAGATCGTCGCCGGCGGCGAGCTGGGGCGGCTGCTGCAAATCAACACCTTCAATTATCGCAACTGGATTCTCCGCCCGAGAGTCGACGTTGAAGTCGATACCGCTCGCGGCGGCGGCATCGTCTATAACCAGGGGCCGCACCAGACCGACGTGGTCCGCTGCATCGGGGGCGGCGTGGTCAAGAGCGTGCGCGCCAACGCGGGCAGATGGGATTCCCACTTCGATTGCGAGATCGGCTACACGGCGTTTCTGGAGCTTGCCGACGGAACGCCGGCGACGATGACGATCAACGGCTACGGCTACTTCGATATCACCGAGCTGACCTGGGACATCGGCGAAGGCGGGACGAAAGTTACGCGGTCACCCTCAAAGCTCGCGCGCCACAAAGGCCCGGTCGATCCGGCAACGAAATATTCGGGTCCGGTGCATTGGGGCGCGAGCGATTCCTCCGACGGCGAGAGATACCAGCCCTTCTACGGCCTCACGATCGTGAGCTGCGAGAAGGGAGATATCCGCCAATCTCCGGATGGGCTCTATGTCTACACGATCGAGGGAGTGAGAGAGGTGCCCTGCCCTCCCAGTCGCGGGCGTGGGGCGGAGCTGATCGAACTACACGAAGCGATCACCCAGGACAGGCCTGTTTTCCCCGATGGAAAATGGGGCAAGGCGAGTCTCGAGGTGGTTCTCGCCATCCTCAAGTCTTCCAGAGAGAAGAAAGAAATCACGCTTTCGCACCAAGTCTCTTATCCTTCTCGACTCGAAGAGTCTTGACGTCGTATAGAGTTCTTTATACGATTCTCTAAAGTCAATTCAGGAGGTGAACCATGTTGACCTGTCTTTCCCACGGCGGGAGAAGCGTTTACCGTTCCAACGTTCCATCCAACGATCTTCTGGTTGCGACCACCGACGGTGTCGCTTGCATAAGCCGCCCGGAGGCGAAGGCTGCCTGGCGGGTGAGCCGTCGGACGCTTGAGGGGAAACACATCAGTTGCCTCCTGATCGAGCCGCGCCGGGGAATTCTATTTGCCGGGAGTCACGGCGCCGGAATCTACGCCAGCGAAGACCAGGGCCAAACCTGGACGCGCAAAGATCGCGGCGTCGAGTTTCCCGATGTCTATTCAATGAACTTTGTCGAGAGCGGCGGGGAGCTTCGGCTCTACGCCGGAACCGAGCCGGCGCATCTGTTTATCAGCAGGGATATGGGCGAAAACTGGCAGGAGATCCCTTCGGTCAGATCGGTGCCGAGCGTGGAGAAATGGACCTTCCCGGGGCCGCCGCACATTGCGCATGTGAAAAACATCACCTTCGACCCGCGGTCGGCGGAAACGATCTACTTGAGCATCGAAGTGGGCGGCGCGCTCAAGAGCCTCGACGGGGGCAAGACCTGGCGCGAGCTGAGCGGCTTCTACGAGGATGTCCATCGCATCGTCATCCCGTCCCAACGGCCGGAAAAACTTTACATCACGGGCGGCGACGGGATCTATCACAGCCGGGACGGCGGCGAGAGCTGGGAGCATCTCACCGACCGCTCTCATCGCATCGCCTATCCGGACGCGCTCATCCCGCATCCCGACAATGAGCTGCTGATGTTCACCTCCGGGGCGATCAGCAGCCCGGGCACGTGGCGCAAAACCCAAACGGCCGACTCGCGCGTCGCCCGGAGCCGCGACGGCGGCAGGAGCTGGCAGGTTCTCGAACGGGGACTGCCGGAACACATCCGCGGGAACATCGAGGCGATGAGCATGAACGTTTGGCCCGAGGGGTTTAGCCTCTTCGCCGGTACGACCGACGGCCGGATATTTTTCAGCGACGACGAGGGCGAGAGCTGGTCCACGATCGCGCAGGGACTGCCGCCCGTTTCGAAAGCCGGCCACTACAGAAATCTGCCGAAAGCCGACGCGGCCGAATCCGCCGCCGCGGGGTAAGGTGCGTTAGACGATAACTCAACGAGTCGGGTCACCAGGGCATTACCTCACGGCTTGGCGCCGAGCGCCTCGCGAAACACCTTGCGGACTGGTTCCATATCCATCATGTCGGGACTGTCCAGCTCCACGTAATTACCCCCGTCAATCCTCCGCTCTCCGGGAGGTATGTAGTCTTTAGGGATGTCGATGCGAAGAGAATCCCGAGCGCTGTCCGCTTTCGCTTGCTCTTGCTGAAAGGCTATCTGCCCCTCGCGCGAGAGGAACCAATTGATGAAAACTTTGGCTGCATGCGGGTGCGGTGCTTTGTTGACCAATCCTATATAACCTACTTGACCCGAAATCCCGGCGCCTTCTTTCAATAATTTGTTCCAGTCGTCCACCGGGAGCCCCTGGCGTTTCGCGGTTTCGACTCCCGGGCAAAAAAAGCAGATGGCAAACTTTCCGCTGCCGAGCCAATCGATCGCCTGACGCGAATCCCGGAACAGAGTGACGTCCATCTCGCCGAAAAGCCGCCGGATGAACGGCGAGCCGAGCTCCGGATTGTAATAAAAGAACCTCATGGGGCTGCTGCCGCCGCCGGCCTCGGCGATGTCCCTCGCGGCGATTTTTCCCTTCCACTTGGGCTGGAGAAAATCCCAGTAGGATTTGAACTCCTTCGGGGCCATCTGCGTGGTGTTGTAGCCGATCGTACCGTAGTTGGGCGAGCCGGCGAACGCGATCACAGACTGTCGTTCAGCGTCGAGGTATTTCAACTTGCCGTGCCACCATTTGGACTCGTCGGTGACTTCCGGCAGGATCAAAGCGGCTTTGATCGGATCGAGCGCCTTGGCTTTAAACATATTGGGGTGAAAGTTGGAGGCGCCGTCGATGAAGACATCCGCGATGAACTTGTCGCCGCGCCGCTCCGATAAAATTCTCTGCTGGAGCTGGCCCCCCTGGCCGCTGACAACGACAAGCTTGATCTGGGGAAACTTTTTTTGAAACGCGCCTCCATCCAGCACGTAAGGCGGTCCCCAATAATAAACGTTCAGCTGTCCCTCTTTCAGAGCGGCGTCGACGGTCTTGGACCACTCCGCCTGCCACGCGGCTTCGGCGGACAAAACGATTTTCGCCGGCTGAATTAAGAGAAACAAAGAAGTGAAGAAAAGGACGCTCTTGCGAAACGCCCGACGCCCTTTTTTTCTTGCTGCCTTCATGTTTTTCTCCTGCGCTTTCGGCGCCCGCGGGCGCCGGCGATCGATTGGATTGTCAGCCGTTGCTAATTTTTCCCTCGAAGATCCGAGCGAGGAGCTGTTGCGCCAGCGCGAGGCCGGGAACGGGAAGCCCCAGCTCGTGAGCCATCTCGACGGCGGGACATACGCCCTTGAAAAAAAGCTCTACCATGTGGGGATCCTTGCCGGTCTTATCGCTGAACTTGAGCCAGTTGTCGGCCATGCGGCTCTGTCCCGCGCTCACGCGCACGAGCTCTTGAAAAACCTCCGGATCGATCCCCGCTTTTTGCGCCAGCGACATGCCCTCGTAGGCCGAGAGGATATTGACGACGACCATCGTCTGCTGGGCGAGCTTGGCCGTGGCCCCGGTTCCGACCGCGCCCATATGAAAGATGTGTTTTCCCGACGCCTCGAGCACGGGGCGGCATTTTTCGAAGAGGGGGCTTTCCCCTCCCACCATAAAACAGAGCGTCTTGTCTTTGGCGCCGGCGGAGCCGCCGCTCATCTGCGCATCGACGAGGCCGATGCCCTTCGCCTTGAGGATATCGGCCAGCTTGCGCACCGTTCGAGGATGAATCGTGCTGTGGACGGCGATGACCGTGCCGGGTTTGGCGCTGCTCATGAGCCCGCCGTCTCCCAACGTCACCTCCTCCACTTGTTCGTCGTCCACGACCGCCAATCCGATTACCTCCCCATGCTTCCCCACATCGGCCGCGGAGCCGGCCGTCTTCGCGCCGGTCGCCGCAAGCTCTTTCATCGGCTGCTCGCGCCGGTCGTACACCATGAGGTCGAAGCCCGCCTGAGCGATATTCGTCGCCAGCGGCTTTCCCATGTTGCCAAGTCCGATAAAACCAACCTTAGTCATTAGCGGCTCCTTGAGGTGTTGCAAGCCGAACCCGACGGACGCGGTCTTCAGCGTTCGGTCTCTACCAACGGCTTCTCCGGGCTCTTCCATTGCTTGAGGCCGCGCCCCTCGGCCAGCGCGCGGAGCTCTCTCTGCCAGATTTTTCTCAAGAGAATCGGCCCCACGTCGATACGGCCCAGCCGTTCATCGGATCTGTCGGCGATGGTCCCCTGGCCGACCTGGACGACGTAGTCTTCGATCCAGAAAAAATAGTACGGGCTCGCGTCCTTATCGACGTCCTTGAGCCGCATCTTTCCTTTTAAGATCGCCGCGGCGGTTTCGTTGGGCGAGGCCGCCATCGAAGACCTTAGATCGACGCGCCGCGCTTCGAAATCCCTGGCGGCGTCTCCCGTCAGGGGCAGCCAACTCACGACGTAGCTCACGCAATGCTCGTCATCGATGGGCACGCGCCAGAACAGCCGGTGGGCGCGGAGGTTCGCCGCGTTTTGCGCGCCGGTCTCGACGCGGCCGCTGGGCGGCGCCTGATTGATGTTGGGCATGTGGAAGTGAAAGTAATCCGTCGGCCCCTCCGTCCTCACGACGGCCGTCCTGATGCCGTACTCCGTCTCCTCGGCCGCAAGGGTCGGCACCGTGAAATACTTCGGGCTGCCGGCGCGGCGCTGGAGCGATTCTCGATGGGTAAAAGTCACGTGGCCCACGTCGCAGGCGTTGTCGATGCGGTTAAAGTAATTGCACGGCCACACCTCGGGCGGGCCGACCGATATCAGACCGGGCTTTTCGAACTCGGGGAATCGCCTGAGCGGCGGCGGCTCGCCCTCGCCCAAATAAACAAAGATGAGCCCCAGATGCTCCCGGGCGGGATAACTTTTTATCCCGACTTTGGCAGTGAAGGACTCCTCTTCCCCCGGCTGCTCGATGCACCGCCCGCAGCCGTCGTACTTCCAACCATGATAACGACAGCGGATGTCGTCGCCCTCCACCCAACCGGTGGAAAGCTGCGCGCCGCGATGGGCGCAGCGAAAAGCTACCACGTAGGGCGTTCCGCTCTCTCCCCGATAGAGCGTGAAGTTCTCGCTCATGAGCCTCACCGGCAGCGCCTGTCCGGGCTTGAGATCGCCGCCGACGCAAACCGGCTGCCAGAACTTTCTCAAGTAGCGGCCGGCGATGGTCCCCGGCCCCGTGTGAACGAAGTCCATCTCTTCCTGGCTCATAAATTATCCTCGTTACTTTTTGCCGGCCCTGGTCAAAGCGTCCGAAAACAATTGGACCACGGGCTTGATATCGATCCGCTCCGGGGTGTCCATATCCATATATGTGATTCCGTCCTGGCGACGATCTTCGAGTAAAACACGCTCTTTCGGAATATCCACGCGCAGGGAGTCCGGAGCGCTTCCCAAAACTTTGGCGGCGGCTTTCTGCAGCGTAAGCTGCCCTTCTCTCGAAAGGAACCAGTTGATGAAGACTTTGGCCGTGTTGGCCCGATTCACCAGCGTTATGCTCCCCGCCTGCTGATAGAGCCCGGCGCCTTCTTTCATGATCTCTTTGAAAGTGTCCACCGGGAGCCCCTGGCGTTGGGCGACGTCGATGTCGTTGCAGAAAAAACACAAGGCGAACTTGCCGCCGGCGAGCCAGTCAACCGCAAAGCGGTTATCGCGAACGCTCTCCGCTCGCTGAGAATGCGCTGGAGCAGTTGTCCGCCCGCGCCCGAAACGGCGGTTACTTTGATCCCGGGATAAGCCGCCTGGAACACTCCCTCATCCAGAACCGCCGTGCTCCCCCACAGGTAAACGTTCACTTGTCCTTCTTGTTTAGCCTGCTGAACGGTATGGTTCCACTCCGCCTGCGACGAGGACTGCGTTTCCGCCGCGTGAGCCGGAGCGGAGGACAACTGAAATAGTAAGATCAGCGCCGGCAAAAAAAATGTCGGCAGCCACCTTCTATGCGGACTTTGAGACAAGTTACGCGCAGAAACACGATTCATCCATTGTTCTCCACTATTCGAGACTTCCAGGCGCGGCCTAGAGACGCGTGGTTTGTGTCTACCTCTTGGGCTGTCCGGATTCAAGCAATGATCCGCGCGTGGATGCGAAGGCGGCTCATCGGCTTGACATTGGCAGCCCGCAACAATATTAACTCGGGTTAAAGCCAACGCAACGATGGAGGTCACCATGGACGAAATAGTTTATAAACCTGCGAAGACTGCATATCAGATGTGGATGGAGCAGGAAGGCATTCCAATCTACGAGGGACTCGCGGTCGAGGACGTAACCGAGCTGCCGCGCAAACCGTGGGCGCGCTTGGGTGGCGCCGGTACTTACATCCAGCTAAAAGGCAGTGGCGGAGTAACCGGCATGTACGTCGTTGAGATCCCTTCCGGCGGCACGCTCAGCCCTGAAAGACACGTCTATGACAAGCTCTTGTACGTCTTGAAGGGACGCGGCAGCACCGAGGTCTGGTATGAAGGGATGCGCAAGCAGGCTTTCGAGTGGTCCGAAGGGAGTCTTTTCGCTCCGCCGCTCAACACCTGGCACCGCCTTTACAACGGCTCGCGCGAGCCGGCCTATCTGCTCGCCGTGACGACGGCGCCGATCATCATGGATTTCTTCCGCGACCCGGATTTTGTTTTTAACAACAATCATGCCTTTAAATCGCGCTACCAGGGCGAGGAATCCTACTTCAACATGAGCAACAAGCGTTACAAGGCAAACCGCACCAGCATGTGGGACACGAATTTTATCGCCGATTGCAGATCCGCCCCCCTGGATACGGCGTCATACAAGGTTGCCGAAGGTGGGATCACCTGCTTCGAGATGGCGGATAATAGCCTGATCGGACATCTCTCTGAGTGGCCGGCGGGGATCTACCACAAGGCCCACTATCACGCGGCAGGAGCTATTCTTCTGGTCGTCCGCTCCAAGGGTTACATCTATATGTGGCCAAAGGAATTGGGCGTGCGTCCTTTCCAGAATGGAAAAGGGAACCAGGTCGTGAAATGCGACTGGAAGCCGGGCAGCATTTACAGCCCGCCGGACGGCTGGTTCCACACCCACCTCAACACCGGCGCCGAGCCGGCGCGCCACATTGCGCTCCGTCTTGGGAGCCGCAAGAACCCCACCACCCTTCATGATGCGAGCACACGGGACAAACGGGAAGGTCCGACGACGAGCCTGCGTGAGGGCGGGACTTTAATCGAATACGAGGATGAAGATCCGGAAATTCGCAGGGCTTTCGAAGACGCTTGCAAAAAGAACGGCGTCCAGAGCCGCATGCCGCCGGTGACTTACCGCACCGATCCGATAATTATGTAATCTTTGACCGAAAGTCCGGGAGGCGCGCCGTGAGGCGGCCTCCCGGCTTTTTTCCTGATTCTACGTATCGTCGGCCCGACGGGGCAGATTTAGTTGCCGAAGACCTCTTGCAGCAATGGCGCCAAGTTTTCTTTGACCCCCATTGCCTCCTTCGTGTAAGTCTTGATCGCGCCGGGGAGCGGTACCCTCCATGGCTCGGTATGATCGGTTGGCACGTCCAATCGAGCGCTTATGTAACCGTTGGCGCGAGCAAAGATCGTCTGGCCCTCTTTGGATAACAGCCAATTAATATAGACCTTGGCCGCATTGGGATTCGGCGCTTTGTTAAACAATGCGAGGTTGCCATTGGTTGGGCTCAGGTCGGTTCCCTCTTTTAGTTGCCTGGCGTCCACGATCCCAATCGGCACTCCCTGCCTCGCTCTGGCGATCGCGACAAAGTCCGCGGCACCGATAAGCACCGGATAGCGGCCTTGACCGACCGCATCCACCTCCTGCGCATAGTCCCTGGAGATGGTCAGCTGCTGTTTGCCCAGGGCGCGAATGAAATCCGAGCCCAGGTCCTGATGAAGATAAAAGAAGGTGAAAGTCGCGGCCCCGGGGCCTGCCCTCCGGGGGTCGTCCACCATCATCTTTCCTTTCCACTTCGGATCGAGCAGGTCCTTGTGGGACTTAAACTCTTTCGCATTGACGATCTTCGTGTTGTAGAAAATGGTGCCCCTGTGGAACGGAGTCATCACCATCACCGTTTTGTTTGGATCGAGAAACTCGATCGCCCCGCCGCGCCACGCTCTGGGATCTTTTACGTCCGGCAGCATCAGCGCCGGCTCCAGGGGGTCGAACGCTCCCATGGGGATCATCGCTTCAAGCGCCGTCGTCGAGCCGTGGATGTAAATATCCCAGAGAAACCGTCCCGCCTTCCGCTCAGCAGCGACCCGGGGCGGGACCTCACGCCCGGCGCTTCCGAAAAGCTCGACGGAGAGACCGTACTTTTTCTGAAACTCATGCGTGAGGGCATCGCGCATGGTAGCGGTTACGTCGCTAATGACCGTTACCTTGCCTTCTTTTTTCGCCGCTTCGAGGGTGCTGTCCCAGTCCGCGCCGGCGCCCATCGAGGCGAAGGCAAGCAGGGCCGTAGCCATTAGAAGAATCTCTATCTTTGCAACGATACGGCTTTTCATAGCGAGCGCTCCCGTCCTTATCTTGTCCAGCGAAGATTTCAAGCGTGCCCATATATAAAAGCCTTCGATGGACTGTGTCAATAAGCGCCGCCGTGCTTTACCAGCAACGGCTTGACGGTTTTCTCCTGCTTCGCTAGGTTGAGGAGAATGTTCAGTTACTACGGAAGGAAGGTCAGCTATGGCAACGCGCAACCGGGAGCGTATTCGCGAGCGGAATAACTACGAGGAAATCATTGCTCACCAACTCGCTGAGCGCGAGCGCTCCTTCAGCGGCAAGGTCGTGATCCGCGGGGAAGAATGCCCTTGGGTCATGAGCCGCCAGGCTTTGGTAAAGCATTACATGTGGCCCTCCCGCTATAGCGGGATTGCGCCGGAAACCGTCTTGGACGACTGGAACATCTTCGTCCAGGATATCAAGGTGCACTCCGGGAAGCATCGCCACCAGGGCGGCCTGGTGATCTACATCATCGAGGGAGAGGGATGGTCCGAAGTGGACGGCGAGCGTCATGACTGGGAGGCGGGCGATCTGCTACTGCTGCCTCTGAAGCCCGGGGGCGTCGAGCACAAGCACTACAATCGCTACGACGACAGGCCCGCCAAATGGATTGCGTTCATCAGCGGAGCGCTCTTTGAATGGGGCGCCAGTGAAATGGTGCAGGTCGAGAACCATCCGGACTTTAAATCCAAGACCGACGGACGGAGCGCCCGATGAATAAGATTCGACCAACCAACGAGAATCTTGGCGTTCCCTACTCCGAAAGATCCGATAACCTGCTCGAATGGCTGTACCAACTGCGCGATCGACAGCGCGAGCACCAAGGCAAAGGCGCCTGGCTCATCAAGGGCCGCGATCTTCCCTGGGAAAACAATCGCCAGGGAAAAATGAAGTGGTTCCTGCACCCCGCTCTCGAGGGCACGGCGATTCGATCGATGCTCGTGTTCGAGCAGGAAATTGCTCCGGGCGGCCGAAGCGGAGCACAAAAAACGCCGGGTGGCTCCGTTTTGTACATATTAGAAGGCAGGGGCTACACTCTGCTCGACGGCGTGCGCCACGACTGGCAAGCGGAAGATCTCGTCAACATACCGATACGCAGCAACGGCGTCGTCGTCCAGCATGTGAACCTGGATCTGCGTCATCCGGTCCGGTTCATATCGGCGGACTTAAACCTGGTCGACATTTTGGGCGTCGACAGGGGCGCCGAGCTTGACCAGGTTGAGCCGGCTCCGGATTGGGACGAAAGCACAAAGTGACCGGCCGTTCGCTCAACCGCCACAGCGGAGCCGCAACCAAAAGAGAGGTAATAAGCGAAAGACTCAACTCACCGTCGAGTAGGGAGGAGGCGCACCACATGAACCCATACAGGAACAGGCGTGTTTCCTCCTCCCTCTCTAAAATTCCGTACGGCGGGTTTTCCCCAGTACGGCTTCAAACTGGAATTCAACCACGACCTTCATCCAC